>JBGTEW010000242.1:0-1538 GCA_041747615.1 Burkholderiaceae bacterium
GACCGCGTTCCAGCGCCAACGTGTGCCAAACATCGGCGCGTCGAGCAGCGCCTGCACCAGCAACGGCCGCACGGTGTTGGCAGACAGATAGCGGGCTACGTCCTCGAGCGGAAAACTGTGGCTGCTCGCCAGCGACAGCACGATCGCATCTTCGGTCGCTGCTGCCTGCAGTTCGAAATCGAACTTGCGGCAGAACCGCTTGCGCAGCGCGAGGCCCCATGCGCGATTGATGCGGCTGCCGAACGGCGCATGCACGATCAGTTGCATGCCTCCCGATTCGTCGAAGAATCGTTCGAGCGCAATGGTGTCGATCGTCGGCAGGCCGCCCAGTGCCGCCTTGGCCGCCGCCAGGTAGTCAACGATCTGTTCCGCCGCAGCAGATCCCGCTCCGCACCCGGCAACCCACTCGATAGCCGCATCACGACCTCCATCATCGAGATGGGCTGCAACCGTCGCACGCAGCCGCGACAGCGACTGCGACAACTCCAGCGTGCGTCCCGGCGCCTCGCCCAGCCAGAATGGAATCGACGGCGGCTGGCCTTTCGCGTCTTCGACCCGCACCGTGCCCCGCTCGACACGGATGATCCGGTACGACGTGTTGCCGAGCTGGAATACATCGCCGGCCAGAGATTCGACCGCGAAGTCCTCATTCACCGTGCCGACCACCTGCGCCTGCGGCTCGAGCATCACTGTGTAGTCGGCGGTATCCGGAATCGTTCCGCCGGATGTGACGGCGGCGAGCGTCGCCCCGCGCCGCCCTCGCAGCACACCGTTGACCGCGTCACGATGAAGGTGCGCACTGCGCCGCCCGCGCTGCGTGTGAAATCCGTCGGCCAGCATCAGGACGATTTCGTTGAACTCGTCGCGGCCGAGGCCGCGGTACGGATAAGCGCGCTGACACAGCGCAAACAGTTCGTCCTCGCGCCACTCCTGCGAGCCTGCTTCGGCGACGATGTGCTGCGCCAGGACATCGAGCGGTTTGTCGGGGATGACAATGCAGTCGAGCTCGCCGCGCCGCACCGAGTCCAGCAGGGCGGCACAATCGCACAGCTCGTCACGCGACAACGGAAACAGCCTGCCTTTGGAGACGCCACCGACCGCATGGCCGGAGCGGCCCACGCGCTGCAGAAGAGCCGCGATCGAACGTGTCGAGCCGATCTGGCACACCAGGTCCACATCGCCGATATCGATGCCCAGCTCGAGCGACGCAGTTGCAACCAGCGCGCGCAGTTCGCCGCGCTTCAGTCGCTGCTCAGCATCGAGCCTTTTGTCGCGCGCGAGGCTGCCGTGATGCGCAGTGACGTTTTCCTCACCAAGCCGCTCAGACAAATGGCGCGCGGCGCGCTCGGCAAGCCGGCGCGTGTTGACGAAAATCAACGTCGTGCGATGCTCGCGCACCAGTTCGGCAAGCCGGTCGTACACCTGCTGCCAGACGTCGCCCGACATTACCGCTTCGAGCGGAGCGGGGGGCAGGTCGATCCCCAGATCAAGTATGCGTTCGCCCCCGGTCGCTTCGCGCCCGCCCCCCGCGGGGGCGC
>JBGTEW010000243.1:0-2908 GCA_041747615.1 Burkholderiaceae bacterium
TCGACCTTGAACTCTGCGAGTAGAGCGTCGGCATCGGCAACGCTACGTCCGGTTACGTCCGGCAGTTCGATAGTCTCTTGTGCCGGTGCCGCGCCAGTGCTGCTGGAACGGGCGGGGCCGCTCGAAACCACCAGCACGATCGAGCCTCCTGCCTCGGTACGCGCAGGAGCCTGCGGAATCTGCGCGACGACGCGGCCGCTCGGCGCGCTGCTTGGCCGAAAAATGCGCTCGACTTTGAAACGGCCAAGCTGCGCATGAGCATCCTCGACGGCCATGCCCAGAACGTTCGGCACGCGCAGCTGCTCAGCGACCGCCTCGGATCTCGCGCGTTCTGACGATGCGCGGCCTTGCTCAATTGCCGCACCCGGTCGAGCCCTTTCGGTGGCGGTGGCGATCGACGGCGGTGGGTCAATGCTTGGCACGCCGTCAACCTCGGAAGGCGCCACGCGCGGAGGCGGCCTGAGCGTTCCGTCAGAGAGCACCACGGTGACCGGGAAGCCGGCAGTCAATCGCGACGCCGGCCCGGGCTGCTGGGCCAATACGGTGCCGGCCGGCTCGGCGCTTGAGCGATACGTGCGCTGCAGCTTGAAGCGCGCCAGCCGGTTGCGCGCGTCGTCGTAGCTCAGGCCCACGACATTGGGCACGCTCTCCGCGCGCTGAGCCATCCGGGCTTTTTGTGGATCAACGTCAACGATCGGCGCCGGATCGCGACATTCGCCAAGTGCGCGCACACTCTCGCGCTCAGCGGCGGGCACCGAGCTGCACAGGCGTGACTGCGCAGCCGCCATCGTCAGATTGCCGGCAAGCACCAGCATTGCGAAAGGTCGGAGGACTTTGGTCGCTCGCATCGTGGTCATCCGTCAGGTTGCCGGAAGGCAAATAGCGCGCCCTGTGAACCGGCGCTACTCAGAGCCTAGTCAACGCCAGGCCCCACGATTGCGTCTACCCGACGCAGCACCTCGGGCGTCAGTTTCTTCAGTACCTCGAGCGCCCGCATGTTTTCAGTCACCTGCTCGACCCGCGTGGCGCCGGTGATCACCGTGCTGACGTTGGGATTGGTCAGGCACCATGCGAGCGACAGTTGCGCCAAGGTGCATGACAGATCGCTGGCAACTGTCTCGAGCCGGGCGACGACCGCGTTCTTGGCCGGATCGGTCAGGCCGTCTCGCAGAAACGCATAGCTTTCCAGTGCGCCGCGCGAGCCTGGTGGAACGCCCTTGCGATACTTTCCCGATAGAAGGCCCGACGCCAGCGGACTCCACGTGGTCAGCCCGAGGTTGATGGTGTCGTACAGCGGCTTGTACTCCTGCTCCACCCGGCGTCGATGCAGCAGGTTGTACTGCGGCTGCTCCATCACCGGTTTGTGCAGGTTGCGACGGTCGGCAATCTCCCATGCCGCGCGGATCTGATCAACGCTCCATTCGCTGGTGCCCCAGTAGAGCGCCTGGCCGCGCTCGACGATGTCGTGCATCGCCCAGACGGTCTCCTCGATCGGCGTGTTCGGGTCGGCGCGATGACAGAACACCAGGTCGACGTAGTCGAGCTGCAGCCGCTTCAGCGAACCGTCGATTGCCTGCCGCAGATATTTTCGATTCAGTGTGTTGCGTTCGTTTGGAAACTCGCCCTTGCCGGAGGCCAGACCCCAGTAGAACTTGGTCGACACGACGTATTTCAGGCGCGGCCAGGCGAGCTCTTTTAACACCGAGCCCATGATCTGTTCGCTCTGCCCGCGGGCGTAGATCTCGGCGTTATCGAAAAAGTTGACGCCGGAGTCGTAGGCCGCCGCCATCAGCTCGCGCGCAGCGCGCTTATCGACCTGATTTCCGTATGTAACCCACGAGCCGAAGGACAATTCCGAAACCTGGAGGCCTGAGCGGCCAAGACGGCGATAGTTCATGGCGGTGGCGAGTGTTGCGTGAACCGCAGTCTATCCAACCGATTTCGGATCACTGATCAATGGTCCTCCCTCCGGGAGAGCCGTTTGCTGATGGAGGTAACCTATCGCATCGAAACGGGAGGTAGCGATGAGACTTCTACTTTGGATAGTGCTTGGCGTGATCGCGTTTTTCGGCTTTATGAACTGGCCAGTGCTGAACGCGCCCGTGCCGATCTGGCTGGGCGTGACGACCATCACCGCACCGCTCGGAACGCTGATGCTGGTCCTGTTCGGTGTCGTCGTGCTGCTGATGCTGATCGAGCAAAGTGCCGCGCTGGCGGAAACGCGCCGCCATGGCCGCGATCTGGATGCGCAGCGCAGGCTGGCCGACCAGGCCGAAGCATCCCGCTTTACCGAGCTGCGCAACTATCTGTCCAGCGAGCACGCGCGCTCCGAGCAACGCCTGGTCGATTCGCAAAACACGCTGATTGCACGGATGGATCAGATCGAACGCTCGCTTCGCAACGCGCTCGACCAACAGGCCAACTCACTGGCGGCGACGATCGGCGAACTCGACGACCGCATCGAGCGCACTGATAACGGCGGGATGCGCACCGTGCGTTAACGGGTCAGCGGAACAAATCGCACCGCGATCGTTCGGCGCGATGTAGAACGGCCGTCGCGACCCGCCTCGATGACCCGCAGCTCCTGCGTAGCCATACGCGGACCGACCGGTATCACGAGCCGGCCGCCGGGTTTCAGTTGCTCGACCAGGCGCGGTGGAACGTGATCAGGCGCCGCCGTGACCATAATCCCGTCGAAAGGCGCCGCTTCCGGCCAGCCTAGATAGCCGTCGCCGGTGCGCGTTTCAATATTCCGGTAGCCCGCCGCATCGAGCGCCGCCCGCGCGCGTTCCGCCAGCGGCGCCACGATCTCAATCGAGTACACCTTCGCGACGCATTCAGCAAGAACGGCTGCCTGATAACCGGAACCGGTGCCGACTTCCAGGACGACATGATCCGGCCTCGGCTG
>JBGTEW010000244.1:0-10149 GCA_041747615.1 Burkholderiaceae bacterium
AAGGAAGTCGATGAAGCGATCCGCGATCAGTTGCGCGAGCGGCGCGAGCGCGTCGCGCCACGCCATAGCGCGCGGCTCGCCGGCGGCGAGCTGATGCAATTCCGCCGAGAGCTTCAGCAGCCAGCCCCAGCCGTACGGACGCTCGAACGAAGCTCGATGCGGTTGCTCGAGCGTGCTCAGCTCGCCCGCAATGCTGCCGGTGTTCAGGCGCAGGTCCAGGTGCTGCCAGCTCCGATCTGCCCCGGCGTGGCCCGGAAACAGGCGCAGCAATCGCACCAGCGTCCAGTGCATGTGGGCGGATGAATGCCAGTCGTAGCTGCCGTAGAACGCCGGATGCAATGCCCGCGGCGCGGCCAGGCTCGCGTCGCTGCACAGCACCTGATCGAGCTTGTACGGATACTCGGTCGTGACATTGGTTAGCGCAAGGCGCGAATACACCGCCGCCAGGTCTTTATTAAGCATTTGACGAGCGTAGCGCGCTCGTAGAATCGCTCGCCTGCTTCACACGGGATGCCATGTTCTGCAACATGAAAAGGGATCACTGGCTAATGCTCGCAGCCGCCGCTGGCGGCGCTCTTGTCTGGATACTGATCGTTTCCGCGACCGGAAAGAGGGAAGCGTGGGATTCCGGTGAGTATTTTTCGGTCGGTATTCCGGCGGTGTGCCTGCTCGCTGCGCTCCTGGGCTTCGTCGAGCCGAAGCGAAGCTGGCGGTGGGGCGTTGCCCCGCTGGCCGGGCAGTTCTTCTCAATGCTGCTGATGGTCGGCCCGGGCAACCTGCTGCCGTTGGGGCTTATCGTGTTTGGGGTGCTTTCGATTCCTTCGGTTCTTGCAGCGCGACTCGGGAGTTATGTTGCCAATCGGCGCGCGCGCGGCGCAACGCCTTAGCGGTCGCGTTTCCGCCGGCTGGGGACTACTTCTTGGCCGACGTCCCGCGAACGCCCTTTAGCAACTCCTGCGCTTCCTTGAGTCCACGCGCTGCCGCGCGCTGAACCCATAGCGCGCCTTCGCGCTTGTTGGCTGCTATGCCGTCCGCGCCGGACAGTTGGGCAATACCAAGCTGGAACGCGGCACCGGCATTGCCCCGCTCCGCCGCGCGCCGCAGCAGCACCTCTGCCAACGCAGGATCCTTCTGCACGCCGGCCGCGCCGCGCAGGTACAGCGTGCCGAGTGACCATTGCGCATCGGCGAGTCCTTTATCCGCCGCCGGTTCGAGCAGCGTCTTGATGCGCACGCCCGCATCGTCCGGCGCCGGCCGCGTCCGTTCGATGATCTGTGCGAGGAAATACCGTGCCCAGGCGGCATCGGCGTCGATGTACGGCTTCAGCACCGCTTCGGCATCGATCAGGCCGGTCGCGCGGGCGGCTTCGGCCGATTTCTGCAGCGCCTGTTCGTTGTAGCGATGAAATGACAGGCTGGCGATCACCTGCTCGGCGTCGCGAACGATCCCGGGCGACATGCCCGCCGTCCGCCCGCGCTCCGATACTCCGACTTCGACCATCACCGTCGAGTCGGTCGGATGAATGCACGAGATGCCAGTCACGAACATCGATGCGCGCTGTTCGTTCGCCTTGGCGGCGTCCTTGCGAGGCGATGTGTCTTCCAGCTGGATCGCGTCGAGCGTGTGACGGGCGCATCGCGTGCCGGCATGGCGCACGATCGTCTCTTCGTGCTGGCCGATCTGCCAACGCTCGGACAGTCTGGCGTGCCGCGAGCGGGAGAGCTGGAGCAGCGCGCTGTCCGTTTCGACCGGCGTGTCCAGTATTTCGCTCGACAGCACCAGCACGGCGGTATGCGGCTCTGTGGCCGAAAGATGCCTCCCCATCGACCCACCGCGCGGCGTGCTGGTGGCGATAAACCACTCCGGCTCGGTTGGCGTCGTGATGGCGAATCCAATGAATGCCCACGGCGCCCCCAACGCGGTCTGCGGAATCTGGGCGACGCGTTCTTCCATGCGTGGCGGTTGATCGGACGGGGGGTGCTGCGCGTACGCGGCGCCGGCGGCCATCGCGGCAACAACGAAAATCATGATCTGACGCATGCGCGTGCCTCTTTCTGCAGTTTGCCGGATCATAGTGAGGCCGCGTTTTCGCGGTCCGGTGATTTGCTTCAGGAGACGACGATGATTCGAGGGATGCACGCGATGTTCTACTCGTCGCAGCCAGACGAGCTGCGCGCTTTCCTGCGCGACAAACTGGGATTCCCCGGCACCGACGTAGGCGGGGGCTGGCTTATCTTCGATCCGCCGGAAGCCGATCTCGGCGTGCATCCCACCGAGGGCAGCGATGCTGCATCGGGCACCGCCGATGTCTCGTTCTACTGCGACGACATTGAACAGACGATGCGCGAGCTCGCATCGCGTGGGGTCGAGTTCACGCAGAAAGTGGAAGATCACGGCTTTGGCTGGGTGACGTTCTTCAAGGTGCCGGGAGGATTCAAGGTTCAGCTGTATCAACCGAACTACAGCAAGTAAACGCGGCGTTGCGAACGATGCTTGCTTGTCGCCGAGGGTCTCACACGCAAGGAGGAATTACCGTGGCCAAATACGGCAAGAAGGCGTCGGAAAAAGTCGAGAAGACGATGCGCGAGCGCAAGAAGGGCACGTTGAGAAGCGGTTCCGGCAAGAAAGTCACCAGCAAGAAGCAGGCGATAGCGATCGGACTGTCGGAAGCACGCAAGGCCGGAGGCAAGGTGCCGAAGAAAAAGTCGTCCAGGAAGAAATCTTCGGCGAAAAAGTCTTCGAGCGGGAAAGCGTCCTCCAGACAATCTCCATCCAAGAAGTCCTAGGACGCCAGCCGCGGCATCGCCAACGGTGCCCTTTGTTACGATCCACCAGCTGCGCTGCGATCGAGGGCGCAGCCAGTTTCCATCTGTCAGACTCCAGGGTGAGCGACTCCCACCTGTGTCCGCGATTGCGCTTCAAGCGGTGAGCAAGCATTGGACGACGCCGCGCGGTGACGTATACGCCGTGCGTGATCTTTCGTTCGCGCTCGAACAAGGCACTCTGAACGTGCTGCTTGGCCCTTCGGGATGCGGAAAGTCCACCACGCTGCGAATCATTGCCGGACTCGAGACCGCAGATGCGGGCACGATCAGCATCGACGGTCGCGACGTCACGCAGATGCCCCCGGCGCAGCGCAATATTTCGATGGTGTTCCAGTCGTACGCGTTGTTTCCGCATCTCGATGTCGGTGAGAACATCGTATTCGGACTCAAAGTGCGCAAGGTTCCGGAAGAGGAGCGGAAGCGCCGTCTTGCTGACGTCGCCGGGCTGCTCGGATTGTCGGCGCTGCTTGATCGCAAGCCCGGGCAGCTTTCCGGCGGCCAGCAGCAGCGCGTGGCACTTGGCCGGGCGATCATCGGGCGCGTACCCGTGTGCCTGATGGACGAGCCATTATCCAACCTCGATGCGCAGCTGCGCGCCGAGATGCGAAGCGAAATCCGCGCGCTGCAGCGCAAGCTCGGCATCACAATGGTGTATGTCACCCACGATCAGGTCGAGGCAATGTCGATGGCCGACCGTGTCATCCTGCTGAACCGCGGTGAGATCGAACAGAATGGGATGCCGGTCGATCTGTACGAAACACCGGCAAACGTATTTGTCGCGCGGTTCATCGGCACGCCGCCGATGAACCTGCTGCCGCTGGTCGCGCGTCGCGATGGCGCTGTCATAAAGGGAACCGAAGGGCCGGTGGTTTTGCCGGCGGCGTTCGCCGATGGCATGCTGGGTGTGCGACCCGAACATATCCATGTGCGACACGACGGCGAGCACGTGGCGGGGGTCGATGGTGTCGAATATCTGGGCGGCGATTCTCTGATTGCCTGCAAACTCGGTGAAACCAGTATTGCGGTGCGCCGGTCTGGGGCAGTAGGGTTGGCCCGTGGCGATGTGATCCGCCTGACATGGGTCGGCGGCGCACAACACTGCTTCGATGCGTCGGGAGCGCGAGTGTGCGCGCCCGAACCATACGGGGTGACGATGCTCGCTTAGAGCACCGCACCACTAACACAAGGGGGAACCATGTCGTATGCAAGTTTTAGTCGCTGGTTTGCCGGTTGCGCGAGTGCGCTCGTATCTGCGCTGGCATTCGCGCAGGCACCGGTCGAAGTGTCGTTCTACTACCCGGTTGCGGTCGGCGGGCCGATCACCAAGATCATCGACGGCTACGCCGCCGAGTTCGAGAAAGACAATCCCGGCATCAAGCTGCGGCCGATTTACTCGGGTAGCTATCAGGAGTCGATTGCGAAGGCGCTGACCGCGGTGAAGGCGGGCGACCCGCCGGTACTGTCGATTTTGCTCTCCACCGACATGTACACGTTGATCGACGAGGACGCGGTTATCCCGTTCGACGATGTGCTGAAACCGGGCGACCAGGCGTGGGTCAAGAGCTTCTATCCCAGCTTCATGGAGAACAGCCAGACCGGTGGCAAGACCTGGGGCATTCCGTTTCAGCGCTCGACTATTGTTCTGTACTGGAACAAGGAAATGTTCAAGGCCGCGGGGCTCGATCCTAATCGGCCGCCGCAAACCTGGGCGGAACAGCTGGCGTACGCGCAGAAACTTACCAAGCGCGATGCGTCGGGCAACGTCAGCCAGTGGGGCATCCAGGTTCCGTCGTCCGGGTTTCCGTACTGGTTGTTCCAGGCGTTCGCCATTCAAAATGGCGTGAACCTGATGAACGCGGCGGGCACGCAGACGTACTACGACCGTCCGGAGGTCATCGCGGCGCTTGGTTACTGGGTCGATCTCTCAAGAAAGCACAAGGTACATCCCGAGGGCATCGTCGAATGGGGCACCACACCGCGCGATTTTTTCGAGCGCAAGATGGCGATGATGTGGACCACCACCGGCAACCTGACCAACGTGAAGAACAACGCCAAGTTCGATTTCGGCGTGGCGATGCTGCCGGCCGGCAAGCAGCGCGGCAGCCCGACCGGTGGCGGCAATTTTTATCTGTTCAAGAAGACGACGCCCGCACAGCGTGAGGCTGCGTTGAAGTTTGTCAAATGGGCTACGCAGCCTGAGCGCGCGGCACAGTGGGGCATCGATACCGGTTATGTGGCGGTCACGCCGGCCGCGTTCGAAACGCCCGTGATGAAAAAGTACGTGCAGGACTTTCCGCCGGCCGCGGTCGCGCGTGACCAGTTACCGTATGCAAAGGCGGAACTGTCGACGCACGACAATCAGCGCGTCACCAAGGCGCTGAATGACGGTCTGCAGGCGGCGTTGACCGGAACGAAGACACCGGAGCAGGCGATGAAAGACGCGCAGCGCGAGGCCGAACGACTGCTTCGATCGTACAAGTAATTGCGGGTCGCGAGCGCGCGGCCTCTGCTGGCGAACGGCGGAGGCTCGCCGCGCGGTTTTCTCGGATGAGGGGGCGATGACGCGCACGACCCAATGGGTCTATGGCTGGCTGATGTTATTGCCGGCGTTATTCCTACTCGCACTCTTTACCCACTACCCGGCAGTCGCCAACCTTTGGCACAGTTTTTTTTCGACGCCGAGAGCGGCGCGACCGGCGGTGTTCATCGGACTCGACAACTATCGCACGCTGATCGACGACCCGATCTTCTGGCAATCGTTCACCAACAATCTCTGGTACGCGCTAGGCACGATCCCGCTATCGATCGTGATCGCACTCGCAATGGCGCTTTGGGTTAACGGTCGTCTGGCCGGGCGTGGCTTGCTGCGCCTGGCTTATTTCACGCCGACGGTGCTGCCAATGATCGCAGTGGCGAACATCTGGCTCTTTTTTTTCACGCCCGAATACGGATTGCTCGAACAAATCACGCGCTCGTTCGGTTTTGCGACCCATAACTGGCTCGGCAGCAAGTCCACGGCGCTGCCGGCCCTGATGATCGTCACCGTCTGGAAGGAAGCCGGGTTTTTCATGATCTTCTATCTGGCGGCGCTGCAATCGATGTCGCCGCATCTGGCCGAAGCGGCAGCGATTGAAGGCGCTTCGCGCGCGTACTTTTTCCGTCGTGTAACGCTGCCGCTGCTGATGCCGACCACGCTGTTCGTGCTCGTCAACGCCATCATCAATGCGTTCCGGCTGGTTGATCATGTCGTCGTGATGACGCGCGGAGGGCCCGATAACGCGACGTCGCTGCTGCTGTTCTACGTCTTTGAGACCGGATTTCGCTTCTGGGACTCGTCGTATGCCGCCACGTTGACGATGGTGTTGCTCGCGATTCTCGCGTCCACCGCGCTGCTGCAATTCTTCGTGCTCGACCGCAGAGTGCATTACCAGTGAGCGCCGCCGCCATGGTCTACAAGCGCCGGAGGAGCACGCTTGCGCTCGAGACGCTGGCCGCATGGGCGCTCGGCATCCTTTGGGTGCTGCCGCTCGTGTTCGCGTTCTGGACCGCGTTTCATCCGGCCGAGTTCTCAACCCGGTTCGTGCTGGGCGCTCCGCTGACGCTCGGGAACTTCGAGAAAGCATGGCAGGCGGCGCCGTTCGCCCGCTACCTCTTCAACACCGTGGTCCTGGTGACGATGATCCTGGCTGCCCAACTGGTGCTGGTCACACTCGCCGCCTATGCGTTTGCGCGCTTCGAATTTCCGGGGCGCGACGTCGCATTTGCATTGGTGCTCGTCCAACTGATGGTGATGCCCGACGTGCTTCTTGTTGAGAACTATCGCACAATGACCACACTCG
The DNA here is from genome assembly GCA_041747615.1 of Burkholderiaceae bacterium. Classification (GTDB taxonomy): domain Bacteria; phylum Pseudomonadota; class Gammaproteobacteria; order Burkholderiales; family Burkholderiaceae_F; genus JACCZX01. The sequence goes on from JBGTEW010000244.1 coordinate 6,665, forward strand.
GTATCAAAGACACGATCCTCGCAATCGGCCTGCCGTATTTCGCGAGCGCGTTCGGAATATTTCTGCTGCGCCAGACGTTCAAGACTGTACCAAGAGAGCTTGACGAAGCGGCGCGTGTCGAAGGCTGTTCGCCGCTAGCGACGCTGTGGAAGGTTTACGTGCCGCTGGCGCGACCGACTTATCTCGCGTTCGCGCTGGTGTCCGTGTCGTATCACTGGAACAATTTTCTATGGCCGCTGATCATCACGAATTCGGTCGAATCGCGGCCGGTAACTGTGGGCTTGCAGGTGTTCTCGGCCACCGATCAGGGCATTGACTGGTCGATCATCAACGCGGCGACGCTGCTTTCTGCGGGGCCGCTGCTCATTGCATTCCTGTTGTTCCAGCGGCAATTCGTACAGTCATTCATGCGCGCCGGAATCAAATGAGGATCATGAGCTGGAACGTGCAATGGTGCCGTGGAATCGACGGCCGGGTGGATCCGGCGCGCATCGTGTCCGAGGCGAAGCGGATCGCCGACTTTGACGTGCTGTGCGTGCAGGAGGTCGCAGACAATTTCCCGGCTCCGCGGCTGGCCGGTAACGACGAGCGCGACCAGTTCGCCGAAATCGCAGAGCTATTGCCTGGGTACGTGGCGTTCCCGGCGATCGCAGTCGATCACCCGGCCGAAGGCGGCAAGCGACGCCGGTTCGGCAACATGATCTTGTCGAGGCTTCCCGTGCGACAGGTCTACCGGTGGTCCTTGCCGTATCCAGCGGATCCGGGCAAGCCCGGCATGCCACGCATCGCGATCGAGGTGGTCGTTACCGCGCCTTTCGGCGATGTGCGGGTGATCACGAACCATCTCGAGTGGTATTCGCTTGCGCAGCGCTCAGCGCAGGTCGAGGCGTTGCGTGGCGTCTATGCCGATGGGTACGCGCACGCATGCGCGGCCGAGATTACGATGAACGACGGCGGGCCGTTTCAGACGTTGCTGCGGCCGCGCGCCACCATCATCTGCGGCGACTTCAACCTCGAACACGACAGCGCATTGCACGCGAAAATGGTGGCGCCGTTTTCCGACGGCACGCCGGCGCTGACCAATCCGTGGGATCAGCTGCACCCGGGCGAGCCGTATCCCACCACGTTTTGTCTCTACAACCGCATGAGCGGCCACGGCGAGCTGCACTGCGATTTCTTTTTCGTCAGCCCCGATGTAGTGCAGCGTGTCGAGTCGCTACACATCGACCAGCAGACGCAGGCGTCCGATCATCAACCGATCGTGCTGACGCTTCGCTGACGGTACGACAACGGCGTCGGCAGGCGCGCCTTCTGGTGGTCAGGTGGCGCAGATCGCGTCGGCCACAAGGCAGGCCGTAGAAGGTGCCCATTGAATTCGAGTAACTTGTTCAGCGTTTCCTTAAATCCGTTTCCTTAAATCAACTCGCGCAGCAACACCGTTGCGGGTGCGACGCGAATTCCTTCCGGCGCGACATAGTCGCGCCGGCCGACTGCACTGATCTGCCATGCGGGCACCGAAGGAAAGCGCTGGCGCAAATAGCGCAATGACGGATCAAGCGGCGCATCGTCCCACTTGCACTCGACGAATGCGAGTGGCTTGCCGCTGCGCTCGACGATCACGAAATCAACCTCGCGTCCGTCGATATCGCGAAAGTAGCGCAGCTCTATCGCCCGGCCCTGCGTGTCGATTTGATACTGCACCCACTTCAATAAATGTGCGCCGACCAAATTCTCAAACCGCACCGGCATGGATTCGACAACTGTCCAATCGAAGTGATAGTGCTTACGTTCCTTCTTGACTGCGCGCAGCAGCGGTGCGCCGAACGGAGCAATGCGAAAAATCGCGTATATGCGTTCCAACACGTCGAGCCATCGCGCGAGCGTCTGGTGAGCGACCTGTAGGTCTTCGCGCAGCGCATTGACCGACAACGGACTGCCGACGCGGGCCGGTAGCGCAATCGCCAGCAGCTCGAGCTTGGCGAGATCGCTGATTGTCTCGACGCTGATCGCTTCCTCCCGAGTGAGCCGATCGCGATAAGCCAGAGACCAGCGGCGTGCTTCCGTAGCGTTGCCACCAAGAAAAGGCTCGGGAAAGCCTGACAACTCCAGCAGCGCTGCGAAATCGGAGGGTGTCGTGATTGCGAGTTCTGCCACCGAAAACGGGTGCAGTCGCAGAAAGTGATAGCGACCCTGAAGTGAATCGCCGCCAAAGCGGTAAAAATCCAGCCGCGCACTGCCCGTGACCAGGATTCGCCGACCGCGTGTCCGGGTGTCGTACAGGCCTTTGAGAAAGTTGCGCCAACCACGGTATTTGTGTATCTCGTCGAAGAACCAGTCCTCGGTCGGCGGCAATCGACCCCGCAGAATTGCATCGCGGCCGGTTGCCGAGTCGTAATTCATGTAGGCGCGCGGTTCGGGGATCACCATCAGACCCAGGCTGGTCTTGCCGACTTGGCGGGGACCGCCCAGAAATACCATCTTGCGAGCGAGGTCGGCGTCAACCTGAGGTCGAAGATAACGTTGAATTCTGCGGTCGGGCATCGACGTAGAAGCCGCATCGGAGAGGTGGGGAATTTTACCTCTAGTAGAAAAAACTCGCGAGTTTTTTACACCATGGGTTAAATTACTCGCGCCACTTCTGCTTCAGCAGATTGGGCTGAATCCCCAGGCTTACTGGACGCCAACTCCGCTCGCACGCTCTTTACTGCCGGCTGCAGTCGTTCATTGAACTCCAGCAGCGACTGCCCGGTAGGCGTCGGCCGATTCGCGAGATCCTCCGGCGTGCATTCCGCGATGACTCGTCCGCCGCCGGCGCCGCCTTCGGGGCCGAGGTCGAGTATCCAGTCGGCTTCGGCGATCACATCGAGATTGTGTTCGATCACGATCACCGTGTTGCCGCCGTCGACGAGCCGATGCAAAACGCGGATCAGCTTCTCGACGTCGGCCATGTGCAGGCCGACCGTCGGTTCGTCGAGCACATAAAGCGTTTTTGGCGCCCGCTGGCCTCGACGCGTCACATCGTCTCGTACCTTCGACAGTTCCGTGACGAGCTTGATGCGCTGCGCCTCGCCGCCTGATAACGTCGGCGACGGCTGGCCGAGCGTCAGGTAACCGAGGCCGACATCCTGCAGCAGCCGCAGACAATGTGAAATCGAGCGGTGCACCGCGAAGAATTCGACCGCTTGATCGATTTCCATCTGCAGTACATCACCGATCGACCTGTCGCGCCACTTGATCGCCAGCGTTTCTTCGTTGAAGCGCGTCCCTCCGCAGACGTCGCACGGCACCTTGACGTCAGGCAGAAAGCTCATCTCGATCGTGCGCAGTCCCTGGCCGTCGCAGGCATCGCAGCGGCGGAATCGACCACCGGCCGCTTGCTGCAATTTCCGCTGGCGCACCCACTGCACCCGCGCCGCACTGTTACCAGGGCGACTCCGCATCTGACCGTGCGCGGAGCGCGGCGGCACAACCTGCGCAACATCGAC
>JBGTEW010000245.1:0-22895 GCA_041747615.1 Burkholderiaceae bacterium
CGCAGTACCGGCGCGGCGTTGCACGAGCGCGCCCAGCACCGGATAGCGGCCGGATTCGCGCATCGACAGGATCGGTACCCAGCGCCGGACTTCCGGCGGCGTCAGCAATTCGCAGTCGATGCCGTTCAGGCGCAACGCGCCGCAGCGGCGCTCCATCTCGACCAGCTCGTGCCGCGTAAAGGCGAGATTCAAGACGCCGCGCTGGCTGAACATCGTGTTGTAGTTCAGCTCCTGCGACAGGTTTTCCCACAGTCTCAGCGAGTGCTCGTACAGCGCAGCGCTGTCGTCCCACAGGTAGTTGGAGCGCACGACGGTCGTGTTGCGGCCGGTATTGCCAAGACCGATAGGGCCTCGCTCCACTACCGCGATACTGCGGACTCCATGGTTTTTCGCCAGGTAGTAAGCGGTGGCCAGTCCATGCCCGCCGCCACCGACGATGATGACATCGTAGGTGCGCTTGAGCTCGGCAGCACGCCAGGCGCGCGGCCAGCGCGCGTGCCCGCTCCAGGCATTGCGCGCGAGTGCCAGCAGTGAGTAGCGCATCAGGTTTCATGCATCGACATGTACGGCATCCTCCGTCGAACGCCGACCGGGTCATTCCATGCGAAACATCTTGGGCCCCTTCACCGGAACCTCCATGCCGTCTTCGCCCCACACGATGTGACCGTGATAGGTCTTGCCGATCTCGCGCACGATGTGCTCGCGCAGTCCGGGCTGGTCGATCTGTTCGAGGAAATGCGTTAACACCAGCGTCTTGACGTTCGCCTCGCTGGCCACTCGGGCGACATCCTCGTGATTGCCGCACACGGCGCGATACTCCGCAGTGGGCTCGGTGCCGCTGAAATAGTGGTTCATATGGATCAATAGGTCGCAATCCCTGGCCAGCTCGATCAGCCCGGGCGGCACGCCGCCGCTGTCGCCGGAGTAGCAGATCGATCCTTCGGGACTGTCGATCCGATAGGCATAGCACTCAAGGTAAGGTTGGACATGCGAGGCCGGCGCGACGGTCAGCGTCCAGCCGTCGCCATCGACCTTGTCACGCGGCCCGAGCTCCCTGACCGCAGGCTTTGGCCACTGTCGTGGCGGCACGCCACCGCGGGCCACGAAGATGTCGATCGAGCCTTGATGCTTGATACGGGCATTGAGGTCCGGTGCAAACGCACCGTCCTCGCCGAACAGCTGTTCGGTCATACGCTGGATCGGGGGTGGCCCGAAGACCTTCAGCTCGGGAATGCGGCCCGCGCCCTGGTCCCAGCGCGTGAGGAACAGCCGCACGTAATCAGAGCAGTGGTCATAGTGCAGGTGACTGAAGAACACGTGCGTCACGTCGACGGCGCGCTTGCCCGTCTGCAGCAATCGGTCGTGCGATCCCGGGCCGTGGTCGATGAGGATCAGGTCGCGGCCTATTTCGATCAGATAGCTCGAACTGGCGCGCTTTAAAGACGGCGTTGGAGTGCCGGTGCCGAGCAATGTCAGTTTCAAGAGCCGCTCCGGGGCATAATGTCAGGCGATGTTCTTTATATCGCACGCGCGTTCGTTATATTGAAGCACCCGCGCGCTGTCAAGGATTGGAATGCGGCCGCGAAAGAGAGAAAGCGCAACCGAACCGTCGGCAACCCCGCCGAACGTCGGGCACATTCTTCAGAACCTGCGCCTGGCACGGAATCTGTCGCTCGACGAGCTCGCGCGCAGCTCGGACGTTTCGAAATCGGTCTTGTCCCAGATCGAACGCGACCGGACCAACCCGACGGTCGGCACGCTGTGGCGTCTGGCCAAAGCGCTCGGGGTCGAGATCGAGGATCTATTGCGCATCAACAAGCCAAGCGCCGGCATCAGCATTCTCGACGACCACAACACGCCGATCCTTCTGAGCTCAGACCGCCGCTGCACGATTCGCATCCTGGGGCCCATGGAGTTCGCCGGGAGGGTCGAGTGGTACGAGATGCGCTTCGAGCCCGGTGGCGCGCTGGTGTCCGATGCGCACGAGCCAGGGACGGCCGAACATCTGACCGTCCTCGAAGGTCAGCTCGAGGTCGAGAGCGGCCGCCACCACGAGCGGGCCGTGCTCGGAGTAGGGCAGACAGCGCGCTATCGAGCCGACCAGGCACACGCGATCCGCAATCCGTTCGAGCATCGCGCTTGCGCCATTGTGATCGTGACCTCGGCGCTGATCGCGCCCGAAAAGGGTCGCAAGGCGAAGCTTTCCTCCGAACGCAAAGCGCACCGACACCCGTGATGCGGTTTTACTTTCGTCGAGGGTTCATTACCGCGCTTCGTTCGCCTCGATAACTCCTTCGGCGACGAAGCGGTCGATATCAGCATCGGAGTAGCCATAGTCACGCAACACTTCACGCGTGTGCTCGCCAAGTAACGGCGCCGGGCGCTTCACCGCGGCCGGCGTCTTCGAAAAATGCAGCGGGCAACCGATCGCCTTGGTCGGTCCGGCGCGCGGGTGATCGAGATCGACCACCATGCCGCGCGCCAGGGTTTGTGGATGGCTGAGCGCTTCGCCGATGGTGTGAACCGGGCCGACCGGCACGCCGGCCGCGTCGAAAACTTCGACCCACTCGGCCTTGCTGCGAGTTGACAGCACGTCGTTCATCAGCGCCGTGAGCTCGACGGTGTTCTCCATGCGCTTCGCGTTGCTAACGAAGCGCGCGTCGGAGCGCCATTCCGGATGTCCTAGCACGTCGGCGATGCGCTCCCAGTTGGCCTGATTCGCACCCCCGATGTTGATCCAGCCGTCTTTGGCACGAAACGCCTGATACGGCGCGGTCAGAATGTGTGCCGATCCGGTCGCGCCGGGCGACTCACCGGTCGCAAAATAAATCGCGGCGTGCCAATAGGTTTGCTGCAGCGCTGCTTCCATCAGCGATGTATCGACGACCTGTCCTTCGCCGGTTTTCATTTTATGCGCATACGCCGCCAGGATTCCCGCGACCGCGAGGATGCCGGCGTTGATGTCCGCCACCGAGTTGCCTGTTTTCGCGGGCGCACCGCCCGGCTCGCCGGTGATCGACATCAGCCCGGCAAAGCCCTGCGCGATCAGATCGAACCCCCCCTTGTCCGCGTACGGTCCCTCGCGCCCATAGCCCGACACTGCGCAATAGATCAGGCCGGGATTCTCGGCTGCGAGCACGTCATAGCCGAGTCCGAGCTTTTCGAGCGTGCCCTTGCGATAGTTCTCGGTCAGCACATCAGCATTGCGCACCATGCGCAGCAAAATCTCCCGGCCCTGTGCGTACTTCAGATTCAGCGCGATGCCGCGTTTGTTGCGATTCAGAGCCATGAAGGGCGCCGACTCGCCGTTGACCCGCGGCTCGCTGTAGCTGCGCGAATCGTCGCCGCCGGGCAGTTTCTCGACCTTGATGACATCCGCGCCCATGTCGGCCAGCATCATCCCTGCGGTCGGGCCAGCCATGATCTGCGCGAGCTCGAGCACGCGCATGCCGGCTAAGGGACCGCTCATGAGTTCATCGTCCGGTGAATTTCGGTTTCTGCTTCGCGAGGAACGCTGCGTAGCCGATGCGGAAGTCTTCGGTGTCGAAGCAATCGAAGCACTCATCGTATTCGGCCGCCGTCAGCGGTTCGCCGGAAGCTAGTCGGCGCGCAAACTTCTTGTGCCAGCGCGCCACTAGCGGTGCGCCATCGGCGATGCGTTGTGCTGCCGCGCATGCTTCGGTGGCGACCTGATCATCCGGCACGACGCGTGTCACCAGTCCTTTGTCCTTCGCTTCTGCGGCGTCGAAGATCCGGCCTTCGAGCAGAATCTCGAGCGCAATCGCGCTTCCGACCAATCGCACCAGCGGCGCCATTTCCGGATACGCCATCACCAGTCCGAGCTTGTTGATCGGTGCGCCGAACCGACTCGAGTCGCCGCAGATGCGCAGATCGCACAGTGCCGCGATCTCGAGCCCGCCACCGACGCAGATGCCGTGAATCTGCGCAATCAGCGGATGCCGGCAGTTGGCCAGCGCATCCGCAGTGCGATGCATCACCTTGCCATATTCGATCGCCTGCGCCTTGTTCGATCGTTCGTGCGCAAACTCGGCGATGTCGTTGCCCGGAGAGAATGATTTTTCGCCGGCGCCGCGAATGATCACGCAGCGCAGCGAGTCATCTGCCGACAGCCGCTCGATCGTGTCGCCGAGCGTCTCCCACATGCCGCGTGTGAGCGCGTTCAGCTTGTCCGGCCGGTTCAGCACCACGGTCGCTATCGCACCGTCGCGCTCGACCAGGATCGCATCAACCATCGATCGATCTTATCGGTAGAAATAATCCACCAGCGTCAACGTCGTCGCCGGGACGTAGGTCACCAGCAGCAGCGTTGACAGCAGCACCAGGATGAACGGAATGTTGGCGCGCGTCACATCCCACACGTTCTCCTTTGCAATAGAGCACGTGATCATCAGCACGCTCGCCACCGGCGGCGTCTGCTGGCCGATCGCGAGGTTCAGCGTCACGATGATGCCGAAGTGCACCGGGTCGATGCCCATCGTGTTCACCAGCGGCATCACGATCGGCACCACCAGGATGATCGCCGCGGCTGAATGCAGGAACATGCCGATGCAAAGGAAGAAGACATTGAGCAGCGCCAGGATGACCCAGCGCTCGTCGGTGATGCTCGCCAGTCCTTTGGCGATTGTCTGCGGTACCTGCATTTCCGTCAGGTACAGGCCCAGCAGCGCGGACGATGCGACCAGCAGCATCACGACCCCGGTCTGGACTCCGCCCTCGATGATGGCGTCGCGCAAGTGCCGCCAGTCGAGCTCGCGATAAATGACGAGCCCGATAAAGAGCGCCGCCACCACTGCGAGTGCGGCGCCTTCGGTGGCGGTGACAATGCCGCCGAAAATGCCGCCGAGGATGATCAGCGGCAGTGTCAGCGCCCAGGAGGCATCCTTGAAGCTCGCCCACAGCTTTTTCCACTGGAAGATCTCCTCGACCGGCCAGTTGTATCTGACCGCGTAGTAGTAGCAAAGCGCCATCATCGAAAGGCCTGCGATCAGACCAGGCACGATGCCGGCAACGAACAGCTGTACCACCGATGTGCCTGCCATCACCGCGTACAGGATCATCGGAATCGACGGCGGGATGATGATCGCAAGCGACGCCGACGATGACGTGACGGCCGCGGCAAAGGGTCCGGGGTAGCCGCGCTTCTTCATCGCGGGGATCAGGATCGGGCCCGTGGCAGCGACGTCCGCCACCGCGGAACCGGAAATCTCTGCGAAGAACATCGACGTGACGACGTTGACCTGTGCGAGCGCCCCCTTCATCGATCCCAGCAGCGCAGTGCAGAAGTCGATCAGCCGGCGGGAAATTCCCGAAGTGTTCATGATCGCGCCGGCCAGAATGAAGAGCGGGATCGCGATCAGTGGGAAGCTGGTCGCGCCGTTGTACATCGCGATCGCCAGGTTGGGGAGGCTCTCGGTGCCCTGCGTGGCGATCATCGCGATAACCGCGGCGATGCCGAGAGCCACCGCGATCGGCACGTTGATCAGCACCAGCGCGACAACGCATGCGAAAACCAGAAATCCGGTCACGGGCGGCCCGCCTCGCGCAGCGTTTCGGGCAGTGCCAGCGCCTGCGCGATGATGAACAGCCCCGCGCCGATCGGAATCACAGATTGCGCGTAGGCGACTGAGACCTCGGGCAGTGACACCAGCGTGTCGTAGGCCAGTACCTCGAGCACTGCATAGCCGATCCAAGCCAGCAGGATGAAAAACGCGAAGACGCACACCTGGGCAAAGATCGCCAGGGGCAGCCGCAGCCGGGGTGGGAGCAGCCGGACAAGTTCCGGCACGCCGATGTGCGAGCGTTTGAGCGCGGCGAGCGCCGCGCCGTAGTACGTCACCCAGGCCAGCAGGATCGAGGCGACCTCGTCATACCAGACGAGCGAATAGCCGGAGTATCGAAAGATCACACCCGCCGTCACTTCGACGGCAAGTGTGATCATGAGGACAATGACAATCCACTCCAGGCCGAGTTCGAACCCCCGGCGGAACGGCTCGCTGCGCACCCGCTATTTGCCGAGCGCGATCGATTTGTCGATCAGTTGCTGCGCGCCTTTGACTTCTTGGCCAAACTCCAGATAGACCGGCTTCGAAGCGGCGATAAATGCGTCCTTGTTAGGTGTGTTCACCTGCATGCCGCCGCTCTTGAGCTTGCCCAGCAGATCTTCCTCGTCCTTGGCAGCGGTCTGGTACACCCACGCCTGCGTCTCCTTCGCAGTGTCCTCCAGGATCTTGCGCACATCGGCCGGCAGTGATGCCCACTTCTTCGACCCCGCCGTCAGATATGCAGGCGTGTAGACATGCCCCGTCAGTGTCAGAAACTTCTGCACTTCCTGGAACTTCGCGCTGTAGATCTGCGTGAACGGATTTTCCTGGCCATCCATCACGCCCGTCTGCAGCGCGGTAAACACCTCGGAGAACTTCATCGGGCTCGGATTCGCGCCGTAGGTCTGGAACATCTTGACCCGCCACTTTCCTTCCGGCACCCGCAGCTTGATTCCCTTCAGATCTTCCGGCATCGCAATCGGCCGCTTGCTATTCGTGATGTGGCGGTAACCGTTCTCCCAGACAGCGACGATCTTCAGGCCTTTCTTCTCGGCTTCGGGCGCCATACTGGGCCACAGGACATCGCGCTCGATGCGCTTCATGTGTTCGCGGTCCTTGACCAGATACGGCATCTCGAACATGCCAAACAAGTCGACTTCAGACGACATCACCGTCGATGGCAGTGCCAGGTCGACCGTGCCGAGCTTGAGCTTCTGCACCAGTTCCTTGTCGCCGCCGAGCTGGCTCGATCCGAACACCACCACCTTCGCCTTGGCACCGAGCTTCTCGTTGGCGCGCCGTGCGAACTCGTCCGAGCTTTTCTGAAACAGCGAACCGGGCTCGCCGACGTGGCCGAGCTTGATTTCGATCTGCGCCCGCGCGGGTGCGGCAGCGGCGAACAGAGCACTCGAAGCGGCGGTTATCAGCGCGATGCGGAGCAGTTTGCGACGCCTGCCGGCTATCGCAACGGCGGCGTGAGGGTCGATGTTCATCGCGATGTTCATTGTTGTCTCCTGTCTACGTTGATTTGGATATGCGAAGAGAGTCTAGGCGGCTTGCGCCAGCTGTGCAGTGGGGGTTTGCGCCAGATAGGCCATCGCCGCATCGACGCCGCCGGCTCGGTGCGGGATGCCCGCCAGCTTCAATCCCATCTCGACGCCGGCCAGCGTTCCGCAAAGCATCAGCTCGTTGAAGTAGCCAAGATGGCCGATGCGAAAGACTTTGCCCGACACCTTGCCCAGTCCCTGCCCAAGCGACATGTTGAATTGCTCGAGCACGATTTCTCTGAAAACGTCGGCACTGTGGCCCTCGGGGACGACGATCGCCGTCAGCGACGAGCTGTATTCGGTCGGATTGACGCACAGGATTTCGAGTCCCCACGCGCGCACCGCGCGCCGCGTCGCTTCGGCCAGCCGATCGTGGCGCGCGAACACCTGCGGCAGACCTTCGGCAAACAACATCTCGAGCGCTTCGTGAAGGCCGTACAGCAGGTTGGTTGCCGGCGTGTACGGAAAGTAGCCGCTCGCGTTGCTGGCCAGCATTTCCTTCCAGTCCCAGTACGAGCGCGGCAGCTTTGCCTTCTCGCCTGCAGCCAGCGCCTTCGCGCTGATCGTGTTGAACGACAGCCCAGGCGGCAGCATCAATCCTTTCTGCGAGCCGCCGACGGTAACATCGACGCCCCACTCGTCATGGCGGTAGTCGATCGAGCCGAGCGACGAGATCGTATCGGCCATCAACAACGCCGGGTGGCCGGCGCGATCGATCGATTCGCGCACCGCGTGCACGTGGCTCACCACGCCGGTCGAAGTCTCGTTGTGTACCACGCAGACCGCCTTGATCTCGTGTGCCGTGTCGGCGCGCAAGCGCTTTTCGATCTCCACCGGATTCGCGCCCTGGCGCCAGTCGCCCGGAATGAAGTCAACCACCAGCGACAGCCGCTCCGCGAGCTTCTTCCAAAGCGCTGCAAAGTGGCCGGTCTCTGCCATCAGCACGCGGTCGCCCGGCGACAACGTGTTCACCAGCGCCGCCTCCCACGCACCGGTGCCCGATGTCGGATAGATCACGACATCCTGCTCGGTATTGAACACGCGCTTGATGCCAGCCAGCACTGACTTGCCGAGCGCTGCAAACTCGGGCCCGCGATGATCGATCGTCGGCCGATCGATCGCTCGCAGCACGCGATCGGGCACATTGGTCGGACCTGGGATCTGCAAAAAATGGCGGCCGGAGGGGTGGCTGTCGAGCTCGAGCATCGGAATGTCCTTCAGCGAGTGAGCCATCGTAACGAAGCGCATCGCCAGGCTGCAAGGTTATATTGAAACGATGAACGCTCCGCTCGTTTTTCATGCGCGTGCACAAAACTCCGATCTGTCCAGGCGGCTGCGTGGTGCGGTGCAGGGCGAAGTGCTGTTTGATCGCGCCGCACGCGGACGGTATTCGACCGATGCGTCGATCTATCAGATCGAGCCAGTGGGAGTGCTGATCCCGAAGACGCAGGAAGACGTATCTGCGGCGATCGACATCTGTCGCGAGCTACAGGTGCCGATACTGCCGCGCGGTGCGGGCAGCTCGCAATGTGGGCAGACCGTCGGCGCCGCGCTGGTGATCGATCACAGCAAGCATCTGAATGGGGTCGTGTCGTTTGACAGGGACGCTCGCACCGTCACGGTCGAGCCCGGCACCGTCCTCGATTCGTTGAACGCCTGGCTGCGTCCGCACGGGCTTTGGTTTCCGGTCGATGTCAGCACGTCGGCGCAATGCACGCTGGGGGGCATGGCGGGCAACAACTCATGCGGCTCGCGCTCGATCGCCTACGGCAACATGGTGCACAACGTGCTTGCGATCGATGCGGTACTGGCTGATGGCACCGAAGCCTGGTTCGGCTCGGAAGCCGAGATGTCGAGTGGTTCGCCGCGCATCAACAGGCTGCTGGAAGAGCTGCGCAGCATTGCGGTGCGCGAGTGGGACGAAATCGAACGCCGCGTGCCGAAAGTGATGCGGCGGGTCGGCGGCTACAACATCGATGTTTTCCTGCCGCAGAGCGAACGCCCCTACACCGTTGACGGCAGCGTCAATGTGGCGCACCTGCTGGTCGGCAGCGAAGGCACGCTGGCGTGGACCAGCGCGCTGACCTTGCAGCTTGCGCCGCTGCCGCGACACCGCACCCTCGGTGTCATCAACTTCCCGACGCTGTACCGCGCGATGCAGTGCGCACAGCACATCGTCAAGCTCGGGCCGTCCGCCGTCGAACTGGTTGATCGCACGATGATCGAGCTCGCCCGCGGTAATCCTGTGTTTCGGTCGGTGATCGAAGCCGCGCTGGTCGGTGAGCCGGAAGCGATCCTCCTGGTGGAGTTCAGCGACGACGATGCTCGCGGACGGCTCGACCAACTGGTAACGCTGATCGCCGACCTCGGCCTGCCGGATCAGGTTGTGCGCATCACCGATGCGCCATCGCAGAAGGCATTGTGGGAAGTGCGCAAGGCGGGGCTGAACATCATGATGAGCATGCGCGGCGACGGCAAGCCGGTGTCGTTCATCGAGGACTGCGCGGTGCCGCTCGAACATCTGGCCGATTACGTCGCGCGCCTGACCGAAGTGTTCGCGAAGCACGGTACGCGTGGCACCTGGTATGCGCACGCTTCGGTCGGCACGCTGCACGTGCGGCCGATTCTCGACATGCGCAAAGACGGCGCGCAGAAGATGCGCGCAATCGCCGAGGAAGCGGCGCTAATGGTGCGCGGATTCAAGGGCGCGTTTTCGGGCGAACATGGCGACGGCCTGGTGCGCAGCGAATGGGTCGCGTGGCAGTTCGGCCCGCGCCTGACGCGCGCGTTCGAGGAGATCAAGTCGCTGTTCGACCCCGATGGGCTGATGAACCCGGGCAAGATCGTCAAGCCGAGCAGGATGGACGATGCGCGGCTGTTTCGCTATCCGCCCGGCTATCGCACGCAACCATTGAACACCGCGCTCGACTGGTCGGCGTGGGATGTGAATAACAATCCAATGAGCGACCCGGCGACCGAAACGCTGAGCAAACCGGGCACCGGCGGTGATCCCGCCCATGGTTTCGCCAAAGCGGTCGAGATGTGCAACAACAACGGGCATTGCCGCAAGTTCGACGCCGGGACGATGTGCCCGAGCTTTCGCGTGACGCGCGACGAAGAGCATCTGACGCGCGGCCGCGCGAACACACTTCGTCTGGCGCTATCGGGGCAGCTGGACGGTGGCCTTGCCTCGGATGCGGTGCGCGACGCGCTCGACCTGTGCGTCAGCTGCAAGGGCTGCCGCCGCGAATGCCCGACCGGCGTCGACATGGCCAAGATGAAGATCGAATTTCTGCATCACTATCATCGGCGGCATCGGATGGCGGTCAAGGACCGGCTGATTTCATACCTGCCGCATTACGCGCACTGGGGCGCGCGGTTGCCGTGGCTGTTCAACCTGCGCAACCGTTCGCCCCGCGTCGCCGACTTCTCTGAAAGGCGGCTGGGATTCGCCGCCCAGCGCTCGCTGCCGTCGTGGCGCACCGACACCTTTCTGACAGGACTGAGCTACCCGCTTGGCCCCGATGGCAGCGTCGAACCCCAGTGTCGGGGCGATGCTGGTGAAGTCGTGCTGTTCGCCGACACATTCAACAACGCCTTCGAGCCGGAAGTCGCGCACGATGCGCTCGGCGTGCTCGAAGCCGCCGGCTACACCGTGCACATCGCGCTGCCGGCCGATCGCAGCCGCCTACCGCTGTGCTGCGGCAGGACTTTTCTGGCGACCGGCATGGTCGATCAGGCAAAGGCCGAAGCGCGGCGCACGCTGACGGCATTGATGCCGCACGTCGAACGTGGCGCAACGATCGTCGGCCTCGAGCCTTCCTGCCTGCTTTCGATGCGAGATGAGTTCCTGGTGATGGGGCTGGGGGCGTCGGCCCACCGCCTTGCGCAAAACGCGTTGCTGATCGAAGAGTTCCTCGCGCGCGAACATCGCGCCGGCAAGCTACAATTGCCTCTCTCACGGCTGCCGCAGAAGCGTGCACTGATCCACGGTCATTGCCACCAGAAGGCGTTCGATGCGCTGGCGCCAGCGGTCGAAGTACTCCGGCTGATCCCCGGCCTGCAGGTCGACGTGATCGATTCAGGATGCTGCGGCATGGCAGGCGCGTTCGGCTTTGAAGCCGCGCACTACGACATCTCGATGAAAATGGCCGAGCTGTCGCTGCTACCCGCCGTACGTAACGCCGATCAGAACACGCTGATCGTGGCCGACGGCACCAGTTGCCGGCATCAGATCGCAGATGGCACGCGAGTGTCCGGGGCGCGCGAGGCGCTGCATGTTGTTCGCGTGCTCGGTCAGTCCCTGAGACAGTCGTCGGTACCTGCAGACGCACGTTGACACGGTATTTCTGCTACCCAAAGGGCCGCACGCCGATCAGCGGGCCATGCAGCCAGAACGCGAACGCTGCCCAGGCGCCAAGCCCAACGACCACAGCAATCGCATCGCGCGTCACCGGACCGGTGGCATATACCTTTCCCGCCACACGATCGCGTCGTCTGGCGGCTGCGTAGTTGAACACCGCCCACACCAGGAACGACCCGAACAACACCAGATCGGCCAGCGCGCCGTTTGCCAGCAGGTGCGCCAGTGCCCAGAGCTTGACGCCGAGCACCATCGGATGCCCGAGCGCGCGCTTGATGCGTGTGCCCGGCACATACGCCGCGACCAGCAGGATGAACGCCGGAATCGTCAGCACCGAAGCAAGATGCCGCATCCACAGAGGCGGCGTGTACAGAATGACCGGCGACTGCCGTGCTACGCCATAGCCCACCACCAGCAACACGAAGCCGATGATCGAAACCAGCGAGTAGAGGCCCTTCCATGCATTCGGTCCGAGCCTGGCGATCTGCGCGCTGCGCCAGTTGTCGGCAACGATGCGCACCGAATGAATGCCGAGAAACAGAACCAAGCCGACAATCAGCAACGTCATCGCTCCCTCCCGCAAAACGAAGGCACAGCGTAGCTTTGATTGTTCAGCGGGGGGTTGTCAGATCGGTCGCAAGCCCCGAGCCCAACAACAATGGCGGTGGCGGAAACCAGATCTGATCGTTGGCAACCGAGGCACCTTTTTCCAGCACGTGCGTATCGACGCCGCCCGCGGCGATGAACTCGTCGCTGCGGCGGTTCGCCGACGCGATGATCTCGCCGCTAAAACCGGCGCCCCCGGCGCTATGCAGCCCGACCTTCGCGTTCGGGCCGATCAAGCGGCTGGTGCCGCCGGCAAATGCGGTCACGCACGCGCTGCTGCATTCGCCGGTAACCAGGGTGTCAATTCCTCGCTCGCGCAGCAACGTGCCGAGCGCGAGCCCCTCCGCCACACGGCCACCACGGCTCTCGAGCCGGATCGCCCGCACGTTCGGATTCGCTTCGAGCGCTTTGCGAACGGCAAGCGTGCTGCCGAACTCCAGCGCGCCCTGCAATGAAAGCTGATTGGTTCGGGTATCGAGCTGCACGGTTGCAGGAGGCGCCGAACCGTCCAGCGTTGCCCAGACTTCAGGCATCACATAACGGGCCGATTGAAACCAGAACGCAGCAACCCATACGAACGCACCCAGCCCGACCAGTCCGGTCAGCGCCGCCACCGCCATCGAGCCGCCACGGTCGACGCTGTCAATCGCCGAGCGTTGCACTCCCATGCCCCACCACAGTGCGCCGACGATCAGCACGGTCACTTCGAGCAGCCATAGCAATGACGATGCGACCGGATAATCGGTGATCGGTACCTGCCGCAACGCGAAGCTGATCCCCTGCACCATTCCAAAGACCAGCGCCGCACTGACGATCACCGCGGCAGCCAGCGGCAGGTCGCCTCGCCAGTGGCGTCGGACGTATCCCATGCGCCGGCTGCTTCCGCTCCAGTGGTGCTCACGGGAGCGGCGGACATCGGTGAGTTGCCTTCGAGGCGATGGCGGGTGAGGCGGGAGCGATGAGAGGGAGTCCTGGGATTCCATACCGCGGAGTCTAGAGCGGCTAGAACCCGACGTTCGTTGCGCCCTTTAGTCCTAATAGATGACGCGCGTCATCTGGGGACGCGATATCCAGCCCCAGTGCTTCCAGTGTTTGGCGCACCCGCTTGACTTGATCGGCGTTGGTCCGCGCCAGGATCCCCGGGCCATCCCATAACGAGTCTTCCAGGCCCACCCGGACATTGCCTCCCTGCGCTGCGGCCATGCTGGCGATCGACATCTGCGAGCGGCCCGCGCCGAGCACTGACCACATATAAGAGTCGCCAAACAGCCGGTCCGCCGTGCGCTTCAGGTGTGACACATCGTCCGGATGGTTACCGATGCCGCCGAGAATGCCGAACACCGTCTGCACGAACAGCGGAGGAGTCACGAGCTTGCGATCCAGAAAACTGGCCAGGTTGTACAGGTGAGCCGTGTCGTAACACTCGAACTCGAATCGCGTCCCGTTGTCGGTGCCTGAGGCAAGCACGAATTCGATGTCGGCAAACGTGTTCTTGAACACAAGATCCTTCGTGCTCTCAAGGTATTCGCGCTCCCACTTGTGCTGGAATTTCTTATACCGATTCAGCATCGGAAACAGCCCGAAGTTCATCGAACCCATGTTTAGCGATGCGAGCTCCGGTTTCAGCTCGAGCGCAGGTTGCATGCGCTCCTGCACCGACATCGTTGGCGCGCCGCCGGTCGTGATGTTGATCACACCGTTGCAACGCGCCTTGATGTCACGCACGAACGGACGAAATGCGTCCGGCGTCTGATCGGGGCGGCCGTCGACGGGATCGCGTGCGTGCAAATGCACGATCGCCGCGCCCGCATCGATTGCGCCAATGGCCGCGTCGGCGATCTGCGCCGCGGTGATCGGAAGGTACGGCGACATTGACGGCGTATGAATCGAGCCTGTCACGGCGCATGTAATGATGACTTTTCGCTGCGTTGCCAATTTATCTTCCTCCAGCCACGTCGATCACGGCGCCGTGCACGTACGAAGATGCATCCGAGGCGAGCCACAGCGCAACCTCCGCAACTTCGGCGGCTGTGCCCGATCGGCCAAGCGGCACGGTCGTTTTTGCAAGTCGCTCCATCTGCTCCAGCCCGCCGTGCACCTGATGAATCTCGGTGGCGATCAGCCCCGGCCGCATGGCGTTCACCCGGATGCCTTCAGCGCCGACTTCTTTTGCCAATGCCAGCGTGAACGAATCGATGGCGCCTTTCGAAGCGGCGTACGCCGCGCCGCCGCCCAGTCCGCCAAGGCGCGCTGCCACCGAGGACATATTGACAATCGCCCCACCACGTCCGCCGTGCTTGGTCGACATCCGCCGCACCGCTTCTCGCGAACAGTAAAACGCGCTGAACACGTTGGCAAAAAAAACTTCGCTCAGGTTTGTCTCATCAGCATCGGCGACGTAGAAGCTGCTGAGCATGCCGGCGTTGTTGACAAGCACGTCGAGCGTCCCGAGTTCGGCATCCATGCGTTGGAACATCTGAGTGACCTGAGCCAGGTTGCTTACGTCGGCTTGTAATGCAGCCGCCTCACCGCCGTTCGCTTGGATGTCGGCGACGACTTCACGTGCAGCTTGTTCGCTGCGGTGAAAGTTAACGCCGACCTTGTATCCGGAGCGGCCGGCAAGCTTTGCAATCTCGGCACCGATGCCGCGACTGGCACCGGTGACGAGCATGGTGCGCTTCATTCAGGCTCGATGCCGGCTTCCTTGGTAAGCCGGGTCCACTTGACGATCTCGGTGTTGATAAAGCGCGAAAGCTCGGCCGGCGTCATCGGCATCGGGGCAATGCCGATGGTCGCGAGCTTGTCCTTCACGTCCGGCTGTGCCAGCGACTTGGTTGTCGCAGCGTGCAGCTTGTCGACGATCGGCTGCGGTGTACCAGCCGGCGCCACGATTGCAAACCACGCCGTGATGTCGTAGCCCGGCAGCGTTTCAGCCATTGTCGGCCAGTCGGCAATTAATGGATTGCGCTTGGGTGCGGTGACCGCGATCGGCCGCAGCGTTCCGCCCTTGGCATGCGCCATCGCATTACCCAGATCGACGAACGTGAAGTGAACCTGGCCCGATAGCACGTCGTTCAACGCCAACGGAATGCCCTTGTACGGAACCGGCAACGTATCTACTCCGGCCAGTTTGTTTAGCATCGAAATGCTGATCTGCGAGCTGGTCGAACCATAGCCGCCGGCCAGTTTGCCCGGACGCTGCTTGGCATAGGCAATGAATTCCTTCAGGTTTTTCGCCGGGAAGTCCGGCTTGACCATCAACACCAGCGCGTTGTCGCCAATGCCCGCGACCGGTGCGAAATCCTTCGTCGGGTCATACGGCATCTTCTTCATCAGCGGGACGTTCGATGCCACCGCGGTGTTGGAGGTGAAAAGAAGCGTTTGGCCATCAGGAGCCGCGCGCACGACTTCGTTGCCCGCAATCGTGCCCTGGGCGCCGGGTTTGTTCTCGATGACGAAGGGCTTGCCCAGCGCGGTCGATAACTGCTGGCCGATGATCCTGGCGGCCTGATCGGTGGCGCTTCCGGGTGGGAACGGCACGATCATCTTGACCGGGCCCTTGGGGTAGTCCTGCGCCTGCCCGAAGGCAGGTTGCAGCGCGACGGCGCTCAGCGCGATCACGCCGAGCGCGTTCATCATGGTCCTGAATTTCATGCGGTCTCCTTGGTTCTTTGCTGCAGACTGAATGCGAAAGGTACTTTCACGGTCAGTGCCAGCAGGTGAAATGAAAGTGCCTTGCCGTGCATATCAAGATTCAGTGAATCATTGACGCCACCATCGAGGACGTCATCGAGTACGAAGTTCATTGCCGCCAGCCGCGGCAGCAGGTAGCGCGCCACGTGCGTTGGCTTGCGATAGGCAAACTGCTGCGCGACCCGCTCGGGGGTCACCTGCTCAACGAGCGCGGCATAGTGGTCCGGGTCATACGCGATCAGGCTGATGTTGGTGCGATTGCCCTTGTCTCCGGTGCGGGCATGTGCAACCTCGCGTAGCGGCACTTGAATGGCTTCTTGAGTAGTCATATATTTTCTTGCGACCTATACAAAGGCGAAGCTTGCAGGCACCTGCTCGCGCTGCACCAGGCAGGATTTGAGTGACAAGCGTTGTCGCTTGTTGACCCGGACGCCGCCGCCGCCCGCCGGACCGCCGGTCCACAGGGCGGTCAGCTCGCGCAGCATGCGATCGATCAACGCCGAATCGTCATGTTTGGCGGCGACTCGCAGCCGAACATCCGTCGCAGCGCCGGCGCTGGTTGCTGTCAGCAGGCGATCCTTGTCGTCACCGAGCACGCTGACAACACCAATCAGATCGAAGCGCAGGGGCAGATCGCGTCCGACTCTTTTCCGCATCACGTCCATCGCCAGTCGTGCACGCGCTTCCGCGCCTGCGCCGGCGTACGAGATTTCACCTTCGCCGAGCCAGCCACCATCGAAAAAAACGTTGGCCTTTAACGTGGGCGTGCGCGGGTGTCCCCGCACTCCGGTCAGGCGCACGCGATCGCGGCCGACTTCGGACACTTCGGCATCGCTGACGTCCGCGACCACGTCGGGTGTCAGGTAAAGCGCCGGATCGTGAATCTCGTACAGCAGTTGTTCCTTGACGGTGCGCGCGTCGACTAAGCCGCCGGTCTGCGCCGCCTTCGTGACGATGCAACTGCCATCGGCCGCAATCTCCGCAATCGGAAACCCGACATCGTCGAGGTTCGGCACGTCCTTGTATCCCGGGTCCGCAAAGTAACCGCCGCTGACCTGCGCCCCGCACTCGAGTAAATGGCCTGCCATCGTCGCACCGGCTAGCTGATCCCAATCTTCCTCATCCCAACCGAAGTGGGCGATAGCGGGGGCGAGTGTCAACGATGGATCGGCCACGCGGCCGGTGACCACGATCTGTGCTTCCGCCGTAATGGCTGCAGCAATAGCGAAAGCGCCTTGATAGGCATTGGCACACACGAAGCGGCGCTCGTCGAAGTCGCCTTCCAGCGCATCGCGAACGACTTGCTGCCCCTGCCCGTTGGACAGATCGTCGCCTTCGACGACTGCCACGCGCGGAGCCGGCAGCCCGAGCTCGCCTGCAAGCGTGTGAATCATGGCCGCGGCGCCACGCGGATTGGCAGCGCCGAAGTTGCCGATAATCGTGATGTCGTGCTTGATGCAGTCAGCGAGAATCGGACGTAGCACCATGTCGAGAAGCACTTCGTAGCCCAACTCCGGGTTTGCCCGGCGCGCCAGTTGTGCGGTCGCCAGCGTGCGCTCCGCCAACATCTCGAAAATGATCGCGGCCGGCCCGCCGCGCTCGATCAGCGTGCGCACGACTGGCCCCGGGGCGTCGACCCGGTCGCCGGAGAACCCGGCTCCGCAGCCGACTGCCAGCGTTTGAGTGTTTTTACGTTTCATTCAACAAGTTTGGCTCTGCCTTACCTTTAAGTAAACTGGATTTATTCGAAGAACTATCCTGATTTTCTGAACAATCGCTATGGCACTCTCCGGTCGCTTGATCGACGCCTTCCTTGCTCTTGAGGAGACTCGTCGCTTCTCCGTCGCTGCGCGGCGCTGCCATGTGTCCCCTTCCGCATTCAGCCAGATGATCACGCGGCTTGAGGAGGAGGTCGGTGCCCGGCTGTTCGATCGCGATACGCGCAACGTGGCACTGACGCCGGAAGGCGAAGTGTTCTCATCAGGTGCTCATCGCATAAACGCGGAGATTCGCACCACACTCACCGAGCTTAAGGATCGTGCCGCGCGCCGCACGGGCAAGGTCTACCTGGCAGCGCCGCCGTCGCTGGCGGCGGACTGGCTGCCCCGTCTGATGGCGGAAATTCGCGCAGCCCACCCCGGTATTGCGCTGCGGCTGCACGACGTCGTCTCCGATCGCTGCTTGGAGATGATTCTGCGCGGCGAAGCCGATTTCGGGTTGAACGCTCAGCCTGGAAATGACCTCGAGTTCGAAACCCAGCTGCTGTTCAACGAGCCGCTGTACGTGGTGTGCAGGAGCACCGATCCGTTGGCGACGTCTAGCGGCGTGAAGTTGCGCGATCTTGACGGCCGGCCGTTCATCCACACGGTGCGAACCGGCAGCGTCTGGCAGCATATGCGCTCAGTGATGAGTGATCTAAACGTGAGAGACAGTGGCTTCGAAGTTGCGCAGTTTGGCACCGTCGCTGGACTCGTCTGCCAGGGCTTCGGTGTCAGCATCGTTCCTCACTTTGCGCTGCCGTTGTGCGCACGCAAGGGTCTGATTTCGGTTCGCCTGACTGACAAGAAAGCGGTCCGCCCCGTCTTCATGATCAAGCGACGCGGAAAGAGCCTGTCTGCAGCTGCGCTGCTGTTGTGGAGCTCGATCGCGCGGTCAGTTCCGCATGAGGCCGGATTTCGGCCCATTGCAGCAGGGAAGTTCCTCCACGCTTGAGACCACGCGGCGGGCGGCGATTCGAAGAAAGCCGCTTACACCGGGCAAATTTTGCCGTTGCCGTGCCTCGGCCCTTGGCAAAATGCACTGCCAGACGCAGCGCAGGTCAGCAATTGAAACTTCAGCATTTCGATGACGTTGAAAGTCCGCGGCGGCCCGTGCCGGCGGCGCAAGAACCCGTGCCGCTTCGCTTCAGCCACACGGCGCTGTTCGGCGCCAAGGCCAAATGGCTGCCGCCGTATAAATTGACGCCGTCATTCGCCAGCGCTGACGGCCAGAGCATCATTTACCGGCGCCGTTCGCAGGTCGTACTGATCGGCGAAGGAGGCGAGACCGTGGCCGGGCAAGCCACTTCGTTCGCGCTTGGCAGTGGCGACATGCGCGTGCGTATTGATCAGCATGGCTATGCACGCATCGTGCGGCCGATGCGTACGAGCCAGGCGATCGATCCGGTGTCCAACGTGGTCGATGGCGCCGCCGACATGGAGCGCGAAGCGGCTCTGGCTGTCTGTGCGCACCTGAACGAGCACGTCGAGTCACTCGCCTTTCCGCATCGCTGGACACCGCCGCCCGATCATGTGCTGATGCCAGTGGCAGCACGCGCGTTCTCGGAGCCGCAGCCGAGGCCGCCCAAGCCGGTGCGGCCGAGCGACCCGAAAGCCAAGGCGGCAGTCGATCCACAGGCGTTCAATGACTACCTGGATGCGCGCGCAACGTGGCTTGGGCGCCGCCTTGCGTGGGATGCAGCACAGCGCTCGATCCATCAACTGAAAGCGCAGGCCGAGAGCGGCGATCTGGACGCGATGCGCGAATATCTGATGAGGTGCCTGCACGACGTCTTGTGGCCGCTGCCGACCACCATCAGCTACGAATTCAATGGAGCGAACGAAATCAGGCTCGAATTCATCGTGCCCAGCCTTGATGCGATACCGGACCGGGAGGCCGCGATGGCCAGCGGCAATCGCGTCGAGATCCGCCGCATGTCGGATGTTTCCCACACCAAATTGCACAACCAGCACGCCGTCGGCCTCGTCGTTCGGCTGGTGGGCGAGCTGTACGCCGCGCTGCCGACCATCGATTCAGTCACTGTGTCCGCGCTGCAGGCGCCGGCCAATGGCAAGCCTCAGCGCTATATCGCATCGGTGCATGCCGCACGGAAAGTCTGGTCGGCGCTCCATTCGAACGGCTCGGTGACCGCCGATGCTGCGATCCACTGTCTCAGCCAGCTGCATGCGCGAATCAATCTGACTGCGCTGGGTGCCTTCCTCCCCGTTCAACCGCTCGCCTGATTCAAGCTAATTAAGGCGGAACGCAGGCTCACTGCGCGCTGTCAGACTTGTCGAACGAGTCGTTGGAGGGCACCGCGATGATGCGAACGATGGGTTGGGTGGTCGGAGCACTCGTGCTTGCCGCAGGATTGATCTGGGCAGCGCAATGGTGGCAAGCGAGGACGCCGCCTGCTGCGCCACAGCCGCCTTTGACCCAGGCACCTGAGCCTCCACTGCCGGCACCTTCTGCACCGAAGATCGAGCATCCGATCGAGCGCGCGCAGGACGGGCTGACTGCGTCGCCGCCCCAGGCGACGCTCGATGCCAGTGATCCCGCAATCGGTGAGTCGCTTGCGAATCTGTTCGAGGGAAAGAAGCTACCCGACTTCGTGCAGCCGATGAATCTGATTCGCAACATCGTCGCGACCATCGACAATCTGCCGCGCAAGAAAGCCGCGCTGCGCCTGATGCCGGTGCGCCCGACGCCGGGTGCATTCACGACGGGCGCTGCCGGTGACACGCTGGTTATCGCTCCTGACAATTCAGCGCGCTACGATCCCGTCATCGCGCTGGTGGAGAAGGTCAGCAGCAAACAGATGGTGGCCGTCTACGTTCGCTTCTATCCGCTGTTCCAGCAGGCGTATATCGAGCTCGGGTACCCGGACGGCTACTTCAACGATCGACTGGTCGTGGTGATCGACCACCTGCTCGCGACCCCGGATGTAAAGACTCCGATCGAGCTGGTGCAACCGAAGGTGCAGTATCAATATGCCGATCCGGCGCTGGAGTCGCTGTCAGCGGGCCAGAAAGCGATGATCCGCATCGGGCCCGAGAACGCGGGAGTGTTGAAGGCAAAGCTGCGCGAGATTCGGAACGGGGTGACCGGGTCAACCGTGGCGCGTTAGCCTTGATCGCTTGATTGTTTCGGCGAATCCGCAGCGAAGCGCGAATTGGGTTTCTTCGCTGCAGCCTGAAAGCTGCTGTGCCGAGCGGGCGCAGTCAGCGCTGCTTACTCGCCCACGCCTGGTAGGCCGCCTTGTTTGCCTCGTTCGGCGGGTAAAGGCCCGGCAATGCGTGGCCGGACTCGACCTGACTCATGATCCAGCCCTCCAGACGCTCTTGCTCTACCGAGGCTGCGACCACATCGGCCAGCTGAGCGGCCGGTATCAGCACCGCGCCGTCGTCATCGGCCACGACGACGTCGTTCGGGATCACCGCTACGCCGCCACATCCGATCGGCTGCTGCCACCCTACGAACGTCAGCCCGGCGACCGACGGTGGTGCCGCCACACCGCTGGACCACACCGGCAGGTCGGTGGCGAGCACACCTGCCACGTCGCGAATCACGCCGTCGGTGATCAGGCCGGCCACGCCGCGTTTCCTCATGCGCGCACACAGAATGTCGCCGAAGATTCCGGCGTCGGGGACACCCATCGCATCCACCACGACCACGCAACCTGCGGGCATTTGCTCGATGGCCGCCCGCGTCGATATCGGTGAGCTCCACGACTCCGGCGTGGCGAGATCTTCGCGCGCGGGCACGAAGCGCAATGTGAACGCGCGCCCGACAACGCGCTGTTGCCCTGAACGGATGGAACGTGACCCACGGATCCAGACATTACGCAGTCCCTTCTTCAGCAGCACGGTGGTGAGCGTTGCGGTTGTCACCCCTGACAGTGCGCGCGCAGCGGCCTCGTCCAGCGGCATGGGGTCAGTACCCATCAGAATCTCCGAGAGTTTTCATTGACACAGCGTAATCGCACGGCCGGCAGCGAGCTATTGACCGCTAGCCGCGCAGGTGGCACGCCACCCAGTGCCCCTCGCTGCTGAGTTTCAACAGCGGCACTTCGGTAGCGCACAGCGGCAACTCACGGATCGGACAACGCGTGTGGAAGAGGCAGCCGGAAGGCGGGTTGATCGGGCTGGGCACATCACCCTGCAGCATGATGCGTTTGCGCCTGACGGCCGGGTCCGGAATCGGCACGGCAGACAGCAGCGCTTCGGTGTACGGGTGCAGCGGCTTCGTGTACAGCTCGCGCGACGGTGCGATCTCGACGATGCGGCCGAGGTACATCACCGCCACGCGGTCGCTGATGTGCTCCACGACGGATAGGTCGTGTGCGATGAACATGTAAGTCAGGCTGAACTTGGCCTGCAGGTCTTCGAGCAGGTTGATCACCTGCGCCTGGATTGATACGTCGAGTGCGGACACCGCTTCATCGCAAACCAACAGCTTGGGGCTCACCGCCAGCGCGCGTGCGATGCCGATGCGCTGGCGCTGACCGCCGGAGAATTCGTGCGGGTAGCGCCGCATGTAGTCGGCGTTCAGCCCTACGGTTTCGAGCAGCTCGACGATACGGTCCTCGAACTCGCTCGCCGATTTTGTGAGCTTATGGATGATCAGCGCCTCGCCGATGATCGCGCCGACCGTCATGCGCGGGTTCAACGACGCGTACGGATCCTGGAAAATGATCTGCATATCGCGCGCCAGCGCACGCAGCTCGTTCTTGCCCAGCGCCGTGACATTCTTGCCCTCGAACCAGACCTCCCCCGACGTCGGCTCGATCAGTCGCAGGATGCAACGCCCGGTGGTGCTCTTGCCGCAGCCCGATTCGCCGACGACACCGAGCGTTTCACCGGCGCCGATATCGAAGCTCACGCCGTCGACTGCGTGCACCTTGTCAACGACACGACCGAGCATCCCGCCCTTGATGGGGAAGTGCTTGACCAGGTTCTTGACCTCCAGCAACGGTGCTGTCATGCGGGCACCAGATCAAAGATGCACGCGACCTTGTGACCGGCCGCCGCTTCGCGCAGCGGCGGCGTGGCCTGGGTGCATTTAACGACGGCATGCTTGCAGCGCGGTGCGAAGCGGCAACCTTCGGCAGGTTCGATCAGCTTGGGCACGACGCCGGCAATCGCCTCGAGGCGCACCTTGCGTGTCGCTGCCGTATCGATGCGCGGAATCGAGCGGATCAACCCCTGTGTGTACGGATGGCGCGGCCGCGCGAACAACTCGGCCACGTTGGCTTCTTCGACGACCTTGCCGGCGTACATCACGACTACCCGTTGCGCAGTCTCCGCCACCACGCCCATCGCGTGCGTGATCAGCATGATCGACATGCCCAGGCGTGCCTTCAGCTCG
>JBGTEW010000246.1:0-2552 GCA_041747615.1 Burkholderiaceae bacterium
CATCGCGTTTTCGCACTATCTGGGCGATTACCACGGGCAGGTCTTCGTGTTCTTCATTTTGACGGTGGCGGCGGCGGAAGCCGCGATCGGGCTTGCAATTCTGGTCGTCCTGTTCCGCAACCTGTCGACGATCGATGTGCAAGAACTCGATTTGCTGAAGGGGTAGTGGGTGCGCGGCCTTTATTTGCTCGTGCCACTAGCGCCATTGATCGGTGCGTTGATCGCCGGCCTCGGCGGCAGGGTGATCGGCCGCACCGGTGCGCACATCGTCACGATTGCCGGGGTGCTGATCTCGACCGTGGCCTCGTTCATGGTGCTGTCGGATGTGATCAGCGGCAACACGTTCAACGGTACCGTTTACACATGGGCCGTGGTAGGTGGCCTGAACCTGGAAGTGGGCTTCCTGATCGACCCGCTGACGGCGCTGATGATGGTCGTCGTCACGTTCGTGTCTCTGATGGTTCACATCTACACGATCGGCTACATGGCCGACGATCCGGGCTACCAGCGGTTCTTCTCTTATATATCGCTCTTCACGTTCAGCATGCTGATGCTGGTGATGAGCAACAACTTCCTGCAGCTGTTCTTCGGCTGGGAAGCGGTCGGTCTGATGTCGTACCTGCTGATCGGATTCTGGTACCAGCGGCCGACTGCCATTTACGCGAATCTGAAGGCGTTTCTGGTCAACCGGGTCGGCGACTTCGGCTTTGTGCTTGGCATCGGGCTCGTGTTCGCCACCTTTGGAACGCTGGACTACGCAGAGGTATTTGCCGCGGCGCCGGGCATGGCGGATCGCGCGGTCGAGTTCATCCCCGGCACACCATGGCTGTTGGTGACAGTCATCTGCATCTGCCTGTTCATCGGCGCGATGGGCAAGAGCGCGCAGTTTCCGCTGCACGTGTGGCTGCCCGATTCGATGGAGGGCCCGACGCCGATCTCGGCGCTGATTCACGCCGCAACGATGGTGACTGCCGGCATATTCATGGTCGCACGCATGTCGCCGTTGTTCGAGCTGTCGGACGTCGCGCTGTCTTTCGTCATCGTGATCGGCGCGATCACCGCCTTCTTCATGGGCGTTCTCGGCATCGTTCAGAACGACATCAAGCGCGTCGTTGCGTATTCCACGCTGTCGCAGCTCGGCTACATGACCGTGGCTTTGGGCGCCTCCGCCTACGCGGCGGGGATCTTTCACCTGATGACACACGCCTTCTTCAAGGCGCTGCTGTTCCTTGCGGCCGGCTCGGTGATCATCGCCATGCATCACGAGCAGGACATCCGCCACATGGGCGGGCTGTGGAAGAAGATGCCGGTGACGTGGGTGACATCGCTGATCGGATCGCTGGCTCTGATCGGCGTTCCGTTTTTTTCCGGCTTCTATTCGAAGGACTCGATCATCATCGCCACCGGCGCCGCCGCGGAAGCGGGGCAATGGGGCGCAACAATCGCCTATTGGGCGCTGACGATCGGCGTGTTCATCACGGCGTTCTATTCGTTCCGGATGTTTTTCCTCGTCTTTCACGGCAAGCCGCGCTGGCATGAGAAGCACGTGGACGAGCATCATGCAGAGGACCATCACGGCGAGCCGCAAGAATCCCCCAACGTGGTGACGGTTCCGCTGGTACTGCTGGCGATTCCTTCGGTGGTGATCGGTTTCGTTGCGCTCGAGTGGATGCTGGCGGGCGATTTCTTCGGCAGCTCGATCGTCGTCGACGCGGCTCGGCACCCGGCGATGGCACGCGTGGCAGAGGAGGCTAGTAGCGCCTTCGGAATGGGCCTGCATGGATTCATCACCGCGCCCGCGTATCTCGCGCTTGCCGGCGTATTGCTGGCTGCGTTCTTGTATCTGAAGCGACCGGATCTCGCAGCGTCGCTGAAGCAGCGTTTCTCAGGCTTGCATCGACTGCTCGATAACAAGTACTACCTCGATCGCATCAACGAATTTGTCTTCGCAGGGGGCGCCCGCAAACTCGGCTTCGGCCTGTGGCGCGGCGGCGATATCGGACTGATCGATGGCATCGCGATCAACGGCAGCGCGAAGCTGGTCGGCTGGGTCGCCGGTGCGTCGCGGCTGCTTCAATCCGGCTACATCTATCACTATGCGTTCGGAATGATTCTCGGGATCCTGGTCCTGGTCACTCTGTTCGTCACGCTGAACGTTGTGCGTTGATGGACGAAACGTGACGCACTGGCTCAGCCTCGCAATCTGGATTCCGATCATTTTCGGTGTGGCGATTCTCGCCGCTGGCAGGGATCGCAATCTCAATGTGATCCGCTCAGTCGCGATGGTGGGCAGCGTGCTGGGATTGCTGGTCACGATTCCGCTCTACACCGACTTTGAACCCTCGGTTGCCTCGCTGCAGTTCGTCGAGAACGTGCCGTGGATCGAGCGGCTGAACGCGAACTATCACCTCGGCGTCGACGGCATCTCGATCTGGTTCGTGCTGCTGACGGCATTCATGACGGTGATCGTCGTGCTGGCCGGTTGGCAGGTGATCGAGACTCGCGTGTCGCAGTACTACGCGGCGTTTCTGATCCTGTCGGGCCTGATGATC
>JBGTEW010000247.1:0-5753 GCA_041747615.1 Burkholderiaceae bacterium
TTGGCTTAGGATCGCGCTCACGCAACGAGAGCGCTCTCTGCTGTTTTTGATTGAGAACTCTGTCGCTGTGATTTCAACCGATAAGGAGAACAGCAATGGCAATGAAGAAGTCGAAGAAAGCAGGGAAGAAAGCTCCGGCCAGGAAATCGCCCGCGAAAAAGGCGGCAAAGAAAACAGCAAAGAAGGCAGTAAAGAGAGCACCGGCTAAAAAAGCTGCTAAGAAGCGCACTGCTCGCAAGCCGAATGCTGCCTTCATGAAGCCGATGACGCCGACTGGCCCGCTGGCCGCGATCATTGGCTCGACGCCGATGCCGCGCACTGAAGTCACCAGCAAGATCTGGCAATACATCAAGAAGAACCGGCTGCAGGACAACGCCAACCGCCGCATGATCAACGCCGACGAGAAGCTGCGCGCTCTGTTTGGCAAGGCACAGGCGTCGATGTTCGAACTAACGAAGTACGTCAGCAAGCACTTGAAATAAGCGTGATCATTATGCGCAGCGCCGGCCTCTGTGCCCGCGCTGCGCAGCCGCTGCCTCAGCAGCGTTGCAACAGCAGTTGACGATTTTTCGCGGGTTGTTCAGGCAGCGGGTCAGGATCGCTTGCGGCGGCGGGTGCGGATTGAACCAGTTCGGCCGTTTCAGTGTTCGGGTTCGGGGTTGCGTCGGCAAGCGCAAGCCCGACGCTCGCAATGATTGCCGCAAGCACGCGCGCCGGAAACTTGGCATCAGATCTCACCTGAGCTGCGCCCTCAACACGACTTAGCCTTCCAGCCATTGCACCGCCCCAATCACTTTGATAGGTGCACGTTAGAGGCTACCTGGCGCGATGACGACGGAATCGTCACTGCTGAGCGCGTCGAAAATTCGACAGCGACGCCTGGTTTCGGACGCGAGTTGTTATTGCGCCCAGCGCGAGTGTCTGGGTAGCGAAGCCTGCAGGAACAGCATCTGATCGGCCAGGATGCGCCGGTTGCTCAGAATAAAGCCTTCGTTGCGACACACCGCATACGGCACATACATCAGTGGCATGTGCGCCTCTTCCGGCCGGCGATTGCCCTTGCGGGTGTTGCACGAGCGGCAAGCCGTGACGACATTGGTCCACTCGTGTCTTCCGCCGCGCGAGACCGGCACGATATGTTCGACGGTCAGCTCTGTTTCCACGAAGCGGCTGGCGCAGTATGCGCAGATCTGACGGTCGCGCACGAAGAGTCGATGTTTGGTAAGCCCGACATGAGCATGTCCAAGAGGAATGCGATGCCGCCCGCGGATCATCACGATCGAGCTGGTGATGAACTCCGAGCGTGCACCGGTCGCTTCCTGCACACCGCCTGCCATCCCGAACAGGTTCTCGCCTAGCTCGGTGATCACTTTGCCGGCGGCGTAATAGCGCGCGGCACGCGGCAGCAGCGCCCAGCGGACCGGCTGTCCCTGGGAGTCGACGATCAGTATCTTGGCGGTCAACTCCGACGCGTACACCATGGGCACGAATTGTGCCACGGGCGTGATCAGTCAAGCGGACGGTGTCAAGCGCAGTGCGGTCAATCGTTTCGGCCACCGTTGCGCAGTGTCCACGGATCCAGTCCGGTTTCGGTGCGCTTGACGACTCCTGCAGGGCCGAAATAGATGAACATGGCGGCGTGAAACCTGCCGTACGTGAAGTAGCGGTACATCCACGCGGTTTCATTGCGCAGCCGGTAGTTGAACGACTCGGCGGGTGGTCCGAATTCGCGCAGAACATCTTCGCGCGTGTCCTTGCCGGATTGCACTCGTGCAAACGCGTCATCGCTCATCATTTGCTCGGCGCGCACCAGCCGGCCGTTCGCGTCGAAGTCGGCGTTCCAGACCGATTGATCGAACGGCTGGTTTGAATACTGCAGCCGGGAGCCGCCATTTTGGAGTGGATACGTCGCGGTAGGGCGTCCGAGCGCAGCGCGCGCCTGTTCGATCGTGGTCCCGGGGTTCAGTGAACCTGGCGTAGCGCACGCCGCCGCAATGAGGGCGATGGCAAACAACAGGAGTCTTGCGGAAACCACTTCTGAACGCGCACCTTAAAAAAACAGGCCGCATTCAGCGGCCTGCGATACGGTTTGAAGTTTACTGCGTGGCGGTCGCACGCTTTTGCGGCGGATTCACCCATACGACCTGGGTGCCGTACTGCTTGGCTGCCTGTTCCACCCTCGCCATGTACTGGTAATCCACCGTCTCGTCTCGAGACTGGGCCATTTGCATCGAACCGCACCCGCTGACCAAAAACGCCGCAAGCGCAGCAATCAGTCCTCTGTTCATGGTGTGCCTCCAACGGTGCCAGGCGCAGGCCCGGGCCCGCGCTAGCGATGACTTTACGCCGGCCGCTGGCCGGCGCAATACCGCTGCGACGAAACGGTCATCAGCCGGACGAATGCGGTGTCATAACCGGCGACCTTGCGCCCGATAGACTGCCCCAATGGCCGAAGCTGATCATCTCTCCGAACCAGCCGAAACCGAGCTGAAACTTCAGCTGAGCCCGCAGGAAATCGGTGCGCTGAAAAGCCACCGTTTGCTGGCCGGTGTTCCAGCAGCGCAACTGTCGATCGATGACGTTTACTTCGACACCGCCGATCATTTGCTGCGCCGGCACCGTATGGCGCTACGGCTGCGACGTGTAAATGACCGCTGGCTGCAGACGCTGAAGACCGAGACCCGGCAGCAGGGTGCGCTGACTCAGCGCGGCGAATGGGAAACGCCGGCCGGAGCAGCGCGCGGTGGCCGCGGCGGAGCATTGAGTCTGGCTCGTTTGCATCAATCGCCGTTACCGGCACTGCTGGCCAAGCAGAAGTCGAAGCCACGGTTGCGGCCGCTCTTCAGTACACATGTGCAACGCACGTTGTGGACCATCGAGCGCGGCGAAGCGACGATCGAAGTTGCGCTGGATGTGGGCCGGATTAACGTTGCAAGGAAAGTTGCGGACTCAGATGGTGAGCCGATCAACGAGATTGAGCTCGAACTGAAGCGTGGAGAGCCGGCGATTCTGCTTGAGACCGCGCTGGACCTGCTCGGCGCAGACAGTGAAGCGCCGCTGGCGCTCCTCCCGCTGGCGCGCAGCAAGGCAGCGCGGGGATACCAGCTGGCGGTGCGCAGGCCTGCCGCTGCAATCAAGGCATCAGCCAAGGGCTTCGTTGCCAATCTGAATCACAAGACGACGACGGCGCACACGTTGCGTGCGGTCGTGGCGCACGGGCTCGCAGTGCTGACGGCGAACATCGAGCTGCTGCTGCGATACGACGATCCAGAATACGTGCATCAGGCCCGCGTCGCATTACGCCGTGTCCGCTCTGCGATGCGGCTGTTCGACCGCGACCATCTCGACGTTCCGGAAACGCTGCTGGACGAGTTGCGCTGGTTCGCTCGCATCCTTGGCGAGTCGCGCGACTGGGATGTGGTCACGGACGAAATTCTGCCCTCGGCGACCGAAGGCATTGGTGTTGATGGGGCCAGACAGCTGACAGAGAAAGCCCGGACGCGCCGTCGGCAGGCGCGCGAAGACGTTCGCAGCGCAGTGCAATCCGCACGATATGTGGCGCTTATCCTGAAGGGCGAGCTCTGGTGCCTGACGCCGTCGCTGGCTCCCGCCGAAGCGCTCGGCGACGCGGCAGCTCCGGCGCTGCAGCGAGCTGCGAAGAAGCTTTTCAAGGAAGCGCGCTTCTTCGCGGCGCTGACGCCCGCACGCCGGCACCACGTGCGCATTCTTGCCAAGCGGCTGCGTTACTCGATGGACCTGTTTTCCGTCGCCTTGTCCAAGCAGACGACCAAGCCCTACGTCGCCGCACTGGCCGAGCTGCAGGACGTGCTGGGACAGTTGAACGATGCATCGGTCGCGGTCACAGTGCTGCCGCAATTGTC
Source organism: Burkholderiaceae bacterium (assembly GCA_041747615.1). Taxonomy (GTDB): domain Bacteria; phylum Pseudomonadota; class Gammaproteobacteria; order Burkholderiales; family Burkholderiaceae_F; genus JACCZX01. The sequence continues at coordinate 3,882 of JBGTEW010000247.1, forward strand.
GAAGTCCGGTCGCCTGCGCAAGGCAGTGCAGGCGCGATTTGCCGCTGTCGAGCCGGAGCGTGTGCTCGATGTCGAGCAGCGTCTGCTGAGACTGTCGAAACTGGACGAGCCGTGGAGTTGATACTCAGCGCACGCGATCGGCGACACGACCGTCAGTGGCTGCGAAGTGTCGGTGTGGTTCTCGTAGTACACCACCAACAGGGCGAGATTGCGCGCGAGCCGCAACTCAGGCGATGTTGGCGAACACGCGCTGATCTCGCTGCGGGCGAAGTCACTTCTCGTCCAACGCGCGTTACGGTCGATCGAGACGCGGTTTGTGTGTTCTACCCCGTCAAGAAAGCCGCGGTCGCGGCACGCACAGGGCGGTTCCGCGCCAAGTCTGCCGATACCTATTGCTTGATGTGGGAAAACCGGGGGAAGTCGGTGTCCGTGATCGACGGCGTTTTAGAGGACGCCGCGGCGCGCTGAGCGTGCGCCTCAGAAACTGACCGTGAGCTGCAATGTTTCCGAGTAATTGCCGGCCGGAACGAACTGCCCGGCAGGCGCGACGCCGGTCATCGTCTGATTCACTGCAAACGAATTGTTGCCGGTAATCCCGAACGAGCCCGACGGGTAGGTCCCGCAGCCCGCGTTTCCCCAGACGGTGGGCGTCGCGTTCTGGTAGATGTTGTAACCGATGGTCGCATCGAGCGCCGGCTGGCGTTGCATCGTGCGCCCGGTGGCGCCCACGCAGGTGCCCGACGAGCCGTTGGTGAGCTGCATCGACCAGGTCACGGTGACGTTGCCGGGGGGCGGGTTGTTATCGCAGTTCAGCGTCACGGTCACCGTGGCATTTGCCGCCGAAAGCGGGTCATAGGTCATGAAGTTCATTGCGCCGGTGGTCGAGACCGAGCAGCTGACCGCCGCATCGGCAGGCAGCGTTGCAGCGAACAGAGCAGCGGCGAGCAGACCCTGAAGTACCGGCGCGGCGATCATTTGACCTCCGTACACACGAACGGACCGAGCGTCGGAATCGCCTCCCTGGGCGGCGCGACATAGCCAGCGGCGAAACTGCAGCGCCCATTTGCCAGCTGCGCGGTGTAGCGTGCCGACGGCGGCAGGTCCGGTACGAAGACTTCGCCGCCGTGGCCCGACACGAAAGTGTGCGCGCTGCCATCCGACTGCACGGTGATTCCCGCTGGCAGCAGCGAACCGTCGGCAAGTCGCACTGCAAGCACTGCGCCGATCCGGCGGCGGGCTTCATAGTCGGCCAGCGTGCCGGCGCGGTAGCGCGGCACGACCTGCAAATCGCGGTGCCTGATCGTCACATCCATCGGCAGATCGCGCTCGTCGATCGTGATGCGATTGGCGGAGTATGAACTCAGCCGCGGCAATACGATCAGGCCTTCCTCGTTGGTGCGGCCGATCGGGTTGCCGCCGTGAAACACCCGCACGCCTTCGACCTCGCCGACCTTCACCACACCGAAACTTTCTGTGATTTGCCGGCTGGCGAACGCGGTGCCGGCAATCGCACCGATTCCGCCGCTGGCGGAGGCCCGCACCGCGCTCGTGCCCTGAACCGAAGACGCCTCCAACGTGTAGATGCCATAAGGCCAGGCGTAGGCGAGCCCGGCGTCAACCTGTTCCTGCGTCGTCGCACGCAGCCGGTAGCCGAACCCCTGGTCGGTCGGGTAGCTGCGCTGCACCGAGGCGCCGGCGTAGGAGCTGCGTTGCGCGCCGCTGCGATTCGCCGAGCCGTCCACGGCCACCATCGTGCGGCTGTCGAGCGGCACCGACACGCTTGCGAACACCGAGGTGCTGCCCGATCCGCGGTAGGCGCGCGACACCGAAACGTTGAAGAATGCGCGATGCGGCAGCGTCACCGAGTAAGTC
>JBGTEW010000248.1:0-5353 GCA_041747615.1 Burkholderiaceae bacterium
AGCGGCCATTGCCCAGAGAGGTCGATCTGGCTGATGCCGCCGGCCTGATACCGGTAATAGGCGCTGAGCACCGAAGCCCGGCGCGGCTGCCAGCGCATGCCTGCCGTCGCACGTACGAACTCGTCACTTTCGGCCGCATACTGCGCCGCCAGATCGATCGCCCACGAGCGTCCGAGCTGCGCTGACACGGTTGCCAGCACATCGGTCGCGTCATTCATCCGCGGCGTCTCTCCCGGCAATGTGACGCGCTGCTCGGTGAAGTAGTAGCGTTGCCCGATAGCAGCGCGCAGCCGCTCGGCGCCGGTTTCGTTGTCCAGGATCCGTGTCGTCAGCGCCGCGGTCAGCTGGTTGGCTTCGGAAATCCGGTCCGAGCCCGAATAGATGTTCTCGGTAAAAAGCTGGGCGTAATTCAGATCCGCCAGTGCACTGTCGAAATTCGGCAGGTTGCTTTGATCGCGAAACGGGATGTATGCGTAGAACAGGCGCGGCTCCAGCGTCTGCTGCGCGGCGCGGCCGAACCAGCTTACATCGCGCTCGAAGATCAGGCCGGTATCGAGACTCAGTATCGGCAAGGTGCGTGTCGGCGACGAGTCAACAGGTCTGAGCGCGGGATCGAGGTTGTAGGTGGTCGACGACACCCGCGCGCGCGGCACGATGAACCAACCCGGCGCCAGAATCGGATACGCAGTGCGCACATCGGCCAGATAACGATCGCCGGTTTCGAGGCTCGGATGGTCAAAGCGCGTGCCCTCGAGCGCGGCCGCCGCCTCGAAGCCGCGCCATTCGGCGATGTAGCCATTGACGCTGACCTGCGGCACGCGCTCGTACGGCTTGCCGACGACCAGCAACGGGTCGGGGTCCTGCAGCGTCTGATTCTTGGTCACGCGCACCGAGGAGTTCCAGTACGGCCGGATGTAAGCGAGGTAGCCGTCCTGAGGAAGCACCTTCTGCGACGTGTCGACGATCGTGCTGGCGAAGTCGACGAAGTATCGATCGTCCGAAACCCGGTTGAAGTTAAGGCCGGCGGCGAATCCGTTTGGCGCGGCGTACTCGTGGCGTACCGCAGTGAAATCTCTGGACTCGCCGAACTGCCGGTCTTTGCCGATCACGTCATAGACCAGGGTGCCGCGGTATGACGGGGTCAGATAGCGAAACTCGTTTTCGACCAGCACGCCGCGCTTGGTCATCAAGCGTGGCGTCAGCGTGTAGTCGTAGTTCGGCGCCAGGTTGAAGTAATAAGGTGTTCTGATATCGGTGCCGAGCGTCGAGCTAAGGCCAAAGCTCGGTGTCAGAAATCCCGACTTGCGCCGGTCGCTGGTCGGGAAGCTCATAAACGGCGAGGCCAGGATCGGAACTCCCTTGAAGAACAGAGTGGCCGACCGCGCAGTGGCCGTCTCGTCAATCCCGTCAAAGTCGATCGACTCTGCCTGCACCCACCAGGCGTTGTCGCCGGGGCGGCATGTCGTAAACCGCGCATCTTCCATTCGCGCGCGCTCCTGCCCGAGAAACTCGATCAGGCTTGCTTCACCGCGCCCCTGGCGCGGTGCGTATGTAAACGTGGCGTCGGGCATCGCACCGGTCTGCGCCTCGACGCGGAAATCGAGCCGCGGGCCGGTAAAGACCGACCCGTCGCGAAACACGCGCGCATTGCCTTCGACATTGACCTGATCGGTGGCCTGCGTGTACGTGATCATATCGCCCCGCAGCACCGTTCCGGCGCGACGTATCTCGGCATCACCGCGCAATATCAGTCGCTCTTCGACGCTGCCTTCGATTTGCTGCGCGCGCGCAAAGGTAGGCGCGCCCTCCCGGGACGCGGCACGGTTCTCGTCGAGCAGTCGCTCGAGCTTCAGACGCAGCGGGGCGGTTGCCGGCAAGGTCGACTCTGGCGGCGCTGTTTGCGCCAATGCCGGTGCGCTCGCAACGAGGCATCCTGCCAACAGCAACGGAACAAGAGTCTGAAGAATCGACCGGACAGTCACTGGAAGCGCGGCATCTACAATCACTCTTTTTCGGGCCAGCAAGTGCCTCAGCAGAGCGAGCGGATTATAGGCATCGCGCCGGTGATCGAAGCGGAGAATGCGCGGCTTGCCTCGCTCACGGCCTGGCTCGAATCGCGCGCCCCGGAGCACGGCCTGATTCTGTCCTCGCTGCGCCCTGCATCGGTCGATGCCAGTGCGCGCCGCTACTTTCGGATCGATTCGGCGGACAGCAGTCTGATCGCGATGGATGCGCCGCCGCATACCGAGGATTCACGGCCGTACATACACGTCGCCCAGCTGATGAGGGACGCCGGCCTCAACGTTCCGGAGGTCATCGAAAGCAATCTCGCGCAGGGATTTTTGCTGCTGACAGACCTCGGGGATACGACGTACCTGTCGGCGCTCGGCGAGGCCAACGCATCGCAACTGTTTCGCGATGCGCTTGACGCGCTGATCCGCTGGCAGCTTGCGACCCGCGTCCAGGCGCTGCCGTCTTATGACGAGGCCCTGCTGCGGCGCGAACTCGCCCTGTTTCCCGATTGGTACATCGCACGCCATCTGCAACGCGCGCTGACAGCAGCGCAGGCTGAGACGCTCGAACAAATGTCCAGTCTCCTCGTTGCCGCCAATCTCGCACAGCCGACCGTGTTCGTGCACCGCGACTTCATGCCACGCAACCTGATGGTGTCGTCGCGCAACCCGGGTGTGCTCGACTTCCAGGATGCGGTGATCGGCCCGATCACCTACGATGTCGTGTCGCTGTTTCGCGATGCGTTCATCAGCTGGGACGACGAGCGCGTGCTCGAATGGTCGCGCGGATACTGGGACAGGGCGCGCCGTGCCGGACTGCCGGTGCAATCGGACTTTGCGCAGTTCTGGCGCGACTTCGAGTGGATGGGCGTGCAGCGGCACTTGAAGGTGCTCGGCATATTCGCGCGAATCCGCTACCGCGACGGCAAGCCGCAGTATCTCGAAGATGCGCCGCGCTTTATCCGCTACGTGCGGACCGTGGCGCAGGGTTACGACGAGCTGGCGCCGCTGGCGCGGTTGTTCGATGAACTGAGCCTGGTCCAGTGAAACGACCGTGCGTGCGCTGATCCTGGCGGCGGGTCGCGGCGAGCGAATGCGTCCTTTAACGGACGCCACGCCGAAACCGCTGCTGCACGCGGGCGGCAGGCGCCTGATCGAATGGCAGATCGAATCGCTGGCGGCCGCCGGCGTGCACGCCATCGTCATAAACACCGCGCACCTGCCGCATCAGTTCGAATCTGCGCTGGGCGATGGGCGGCGTTACGGCGTCGCACTTCATTACTCGCGCGAAGGCGAGCACGCGCACGATGCGCTCGAAACGCTGGGGGGCATCGTCAACGCGTTGTCGCTGCTGGGCGCTGCCCCGTTCATCGTGACCAGCGGCGATATCGTGACCGACTTTCCCTTCCGCGGCCTTGCCGCGGCAGGGGCCGAGCTGCAGCGGGGCAGCGCGGACGCACACCTGGTGCTTGTCGACAACCCGCCGCATCACGTGCGCGGCGACATGGGGTTGGCCAATCACCGAATCGATCCGGACGCGGTACCGCGGCTGACGTACGCGAACATCGGCCTGTTTGCGCCGCGCCTGTTCGCGTCTCTGCCGGCGCGTCGCGCGCCTCTGTTTCCGTGGCTGTACGAAGCGGCGCGCGCGGGCCGCGTTAGTGGCGAGCATTACGCAGGCCGATGGCTGACCGCCGGCACGCCGGACGAACTGGCAAGACTCGATGCGATGTTGAGCCCTCCCACGGCGAATGACCCGCGGCGATGAGCAATGCGCTTGTTACTTCTTCGTCCTCTGTAGCTATTCTCGGCGGTGGTCCGGTCGGCCTGACGCTGGCATTGCTGCTGGCCCGACGCCGCGTGCCGAGCGTTGTATTCGACGCGCGCAGCGTCAAAGACGCAAGCGCCGATCGACGCCTGCTCGCGCTCTCGCTCGGTTCGTTGCGGACACTGCAGGGGCTTGCCGATCTACCAGAAGACGCTCTCGCTTCGATTCGTGCGGTCATCGTCTCTTCAGTCGGACAGTTTGGTCGCGCGGTGATTGGCGAGGCCGATCTGGGCGCCAAGATGCTAGGCGCAACGATTCGCTATGGAACGCTGATGGCGGCGCTCTCCGCGACGGCTGAATCGAACGAATCGATCACGGTCCGCCGGCCGCTGAAGATTTCCGCCGTGCATCAGACGCCGTCAAGCGTTCAAGTCGAGCTCGAAGGCGGAGGCGTGTTCGACGCATCGGTGGCGCTGAACGCCGAGGGCATCGGTAACGGGCCGGTGGCGCCGCATTCGCACACGGCTTTGCTGGCCGATCTTGAAGTGGCCAGCGTCGAACCCGGCCATGCATTCGAACGCTTTACGCGCGATGGTCCGTTGGCCCTGCTGCCGCTGCCTGTCCATGCGTCCGCGGCTGCAACGCGGATGGCATTGGTCTGGTGCATGACGAACGCGCAGGCCGATCGGCGCGGACAGTTGTCCGATATCGAGTTCATCGAAGAGCTCGGCGCGCAACTGGGAGAGCGCAAGCTGCGCGTAAAGACGCTTGCCGCACGCGGCCGTTTCCCGCTGCACCAGCAAGCCCGGGACAATCTGGTCGAGCATCGGATCGTGTATCTCGGCAATGCCGCCCAGACACTGCACCCGGTCGCCGGCCAGGGGTTGAACCTGGGGCTGCGTGACAGCGTCGCTTTGGCCGATCGGATCGGCGCTGCGCACGCGGCAGGAACGGATCCGATCCACGTGTTGCGCTCCTACGCGTCGTCGCGCCGGGCCGACCGCGCCACAATCGTCGCATTGACCCGCACCGCACCCGCGTTCTTCGCGACGCGCTTTGCGCCGATCGCGCTGGCCAGGTCAATAGGGCTTACCGCATTGGCGGTTGTGCCGAATTTACGACGCGAGTTCGCCCGTCTGCTGATGTTCGGCGTACGCTGGTAGCGAAGCCGATAATATTCGCGCTCCGCTTGTTCCAACCTCCCGCTCCAGTTTCCGACTCGATGAACATTGGCCCGTACGAGCTGCCGAATAACGTTTTCGTGGCGCCGATGGCGGGAGTGACGGACAGGCCCTTTAGGCGGCTGTGCAAGGCGCTCGGCGCCGGCTACGCAGTCTCCGAGATGGCCGCATCGAATCCGCGGCTCTGGGCCAGCGAGAAAACGGCGCGCCGACTGAACCACGACGGCGAACGCGCACCGGTGGCGGTGCAGCTTGCCGGCGCCGATCCGCAGATGCTGGCCGAAGCTGCGCGGTACAACGTCGATCGCGGCGCGCAGATCATCGACATCAACATGGGCTGCCCGGCGAAGAAGGTGTGCAGCGTGGCGTGCGGCTCGGCGCTGCTGAAAGAT
>JBGTEW010000249.1:0-10817 GCA_041747615.1 Burkholderiaceae bacterium
AGGCATCGCCTTCAACGACAAACCGGCCCGGCGATTGATACGAACGCCTTGGCACGAGATAACCATCCAGGCGGCGATCCACAGCAACGCCAAAACGCTGCATCAGCAACAGCGTTAGCTCGACATAGGGCTGCGAGATCAACGGGCCGTCGACGGTGATGCGCAGGCCGTCTTCGGGTGCAACCAGCGGTGCCGACATCAGCAGACCGTTGAGGAACTGGCTCGAAACGTTGGCCTTGATCGACACGTGATCTGATGACAGACGGTCCGCGGGCTCGATTGCCAGTGGAGGAAAGCCTGCCGTGCCGGTGTAGCGAATGCGTGCGCCCAAACGATTTAGTGCATCGACCAGATCGCCGATCGGCCGCTCTCGCATCCGTGCAATGCCGTCGAGACCGTAGTGCCCGCTGGCGAACGCCAGTGCCGCCGTCAGCGATCGAATCGCGGTGCCGGCATTTCCCAGAAACAAGTCGGCCTCGCGTATTGGAAATTGTCCGTCGCAACCACTGACATGAAGGCCGAGATCATCTTGCTTGGACCGCACACCCAGCCTGGTCAGAGCGTTACGCATGACACGCGTGTCATCGGCGTCGAGCAAACCGTCGAGCGTCGTGCAGCCGCCAGCCATCGCCGACAGAAGCAACGCGCGATTGGAAATACTTTTCGATCCCGGCAAACGAACCGCGCCGGAGGCGCGGTCGATTGGATCAAGGGTGAGGACGGCAGGCCAGGCGGTCACGCCTCGATGATGCCATGCGGCCTGAAACGGCGAAGGCTGTCAACGATTCCAGCAAACTTCCTGGGTGCCGCCGCCGCCCGTAGTAAAGGTGCGTAGACCGGTCTGGTCAATGGTCATGGTTGTGCACACATCACCAGTCATGACCCCAGTCGCTGTCGCGGTGATCGCGTACCCGATGCCCAAGGCGGCAATTGTCGGAGCAGCTATCGTGTACTTGGCGGTGCCCGTAGCGGGGACCTGTGCAAACGGAAACGTGGCGGGTGCAACCGTAGGGGTTGCCGGAGCATCGCCGTAGAGCCCCGTCTGCGTACGCCAGCGCTCCATCCACGCCGCCGCTTCGAGCAACGCACTGCGAGCCTCCGCACGATTGCTGCGCTGAATGTAGGCGGTGTAGTTCGGAATCGCGATGGCCGTCAGAATACCGATGATCACCATCGCGATGATGAGCTCCATCAACGTAAACCCGCCACCCTTGGTTCGATGCATCTGCGCCCTCATCGCACAGGCCGCCAAGTTCTGAGAGGCATCAATCCGGCGCATGTCGTCGGAATCCGAGCCATCGTACCGTCGACCTTCAATCCGATGTGTGCGCACGTTCCGGTGGCGGTGATTTGCTGGGCGCGACCACTAGGCTGTTGTTTGTACTTCGGATTCTTGAGCATGGTTTGGGCCTGAGCTGCAGTCATCGAATCAATCGTCATACCCACCGGAGGAACCGGTTCGTAGACCGGCGGTGCAGCGCTAACCAGACCGGGCTGGATGCGCCTGCCAACGACTGGCCCGTTGACTCCCAAGAAGCCTGCCTGACCGAGACCTCCGATCAGATTGAAACGATAGACATGCGACGTACCTCCCGGAGTGCATAGGTCGGTGCCGGCGCTTTGCTGCTGGAACGACGTGAACGAGAGCACGCCGGCATCTAGGAAGCCCGCCGATAGCACACGCTCTCCCTCCAGGGGTCCGGCTTGCAACTTCAAAGGCACGTAGAAGCCTTCCTGCGTCCAGTCATACGCTGCGAGGTCGGCCGCGTTGAACTGCCTGAAAGTGCCGTCTGCGACATCGGCCGTCATTGGATTGCTGTCGTGGTCCCAGGGCGCATCCTGCAACCGGATCTGCTTCAGGCTCGGCTTGCTAATCGTCGGGATCTGGCCTTTGTCCCACACGACGTAGATCGCCTGCTCCTGCGTGCTGATCTGGTCGCCGGCCTCGAACAGCTTGCCGGTGCCGAATCCGATGTGCAGTCCGGAGATTCCATGCGGCGTGATGCGCGGGGCGGCGGTGATCGGCTGTGCCACCCCCAGCGTGTCGGTTGCGGTGAACAACGGCTTCGGAGCGCCGAGAATCTTGTTGTAAATCTCCCATCCGATCTTCGGGCCACCTCCGTCGGGATCGTTGATATACGGGGAGCTGAAATCGAACTTCCACATGTTGCCGAGCTTGTCTCCGCCGTAGACGGCGATGATGTTGCGGCTACCGTCGAACACGGGTGTGACCCCGCCTAGCCCATTCGGCGTCATCGCGCTTCCGACTCCGGTCTGCAACGACTTGATCAGCGCACCGGTGAAGGCGTCGAAAACGAACAATGTCGCCTGCTTGCTGACGCTGTCGTACCCGTTGCCGGTGATGTACACCCAGCGGCCGGCACCGTTCGGTGCCGAAAGGTCTTTCAGACTGCCGATGATTCCCGGCTGCAGCACGTTGCCTAGATCGCTGACGACGACGGGATCCGAATGTTCCGAAGGAACGATGTCCCACAGCACGTTAGAGCTGGTGAATCCGCCTTGCGGCGACGTGATGTCGAGCGCAAAAATCCCGGCGGGGCCCGCACCCGTGGTTCCGATTGCAATCGTTTTCCAGACGGTGCCGTTGTAAATATCGCTTTCGATCACCGGGCCGTCCACGTAGAAGCGGTGGGCATACGCCGGGGAAGCCAAATTATCGAGCGTGAAATACTGCGAGCGTGGGACAAAAGCGAAAATTTCGCGGCCGCTGGTGGCTTGTCCGACTCTTGCATCGAGCACATGCAGCATGCCGTCGTTGGCGCCGAAAATCGCCACCGGCGTACGGGTCGTGCGTTTGCCGACTACATAAGCGGGGTACAGCGGTGCTCCCTGCGTCGCACCAATCGAAGCAGCAGGCTTGCGCGCGTATCCGTGATCGGCGCCCTTTGAATAAAGCGGTGTCGAGCCGACCACGTCGCCCAGGATCGTGGTGGTCCGGTTGCGGAATATGCCGCCCGGGAATCGGAGCTCCTTTGACTGATCACCGCGCAGGTAGTCGAATATCGGACTGGAAGGCTGCCCGACGTTGGGCGGATCGAGCGCGGTCTGCTGCGGTGCGGTCAGGCTGGTCCAGTTGAACGCGATCGGTGTATTGATTGCGGTCGAGCTGAAGATCGGCCGGTTGGTCGGCACATCGAAATTGATCGTCCAGACCGGCGCGGGAGCCACACCACCGGACGTCAGAAACGTCAGCAGCGCCTGCTGATCGAACGCCCGCACGTAACCGTCCCAGGTATTGGTAAAGAAACCGCTCTGGATGATCAAGTTGCCGGCCCCGACGGTGGAGCTCGACAACGCCGGCGAAGTACCGGCTGCGTTGTCGGCGCCGATCGCTGCAAAGACAGCCTGCAGAGAACTCTTCAGAGCGGCCGGTGAGGTGGCCGAGAAAAAGTCGCCGCCGCTGGTCAGACCACCGCGCAGCGTATCGTTGATTCGGTTGCCAGACGGCGCAACCGTGTATGAACACGTTCCTCCATTTAACACCGCGTCATCGGCGTTGTCGTCCAACTGGCGGCACGGCTCGTCACCCACCTGTGGCCAGGCGATCGTGTTACCTGCATCGAAGAGCGTGCGCAATGGAGTCGCCGCCGCCGGATCATCCATCGACGCGACGACGCCGTAACCGACGATGTACGACGACATGTGCTGCCAGAACGCACGGTTACGCGGCGTCGGCTTGAGCGAGTTCTGCAAACCACTGGGTCCGGTAGCGCGCAGATCATGGGCCCAGTAGTAGTGCAGAACGTCGGTCAAGGTTTCCGTCTGCGTACTGCCGCTGCCGCCCGAAATCTGCGGCTCGCTTGCCACCAGATATTGATAATTGAGCGTCACCAGCGGATTGTCGCGATCGACGCCGGTGATCGCTGGCCCGTTGATACTCATCGAAACCGACACCGAACCCGGCCCACCGGCCGGACTGCGGGTACCTATCAGCGGTGGTTTTTCGAGCAGCGTCTGGCCCGGATCTAGCCGCGTCCATTCGCCGTCGGTCGCGAGCAGCGTGTAATTCCGGCGGCACCATAAATGAGCGCTTGCAGGCTCGCCACCGCCGACTCCAGGCACGTTACCCCAAGGGCCTTGTGAATCTGACCGCGTGAAGTACAGCCCCGCGCCGTGCATCGCTTCGCGGTTGGGTGTCGGGCCCAGGCCGTTGACTGTGAACAGCCAGTTGAATACCGCCTGACGGTCCGGGTTCAGAGTAGCCGACAGCGGTGGGTTGTAAACCGTGAACGGGCGCACGCCGCGTTCGACGCCGCCTTCGTTAGTGGCCCCATCGACCGCTGGCAGGCTGTTCGGCAACCGATCATTCACGTTCAATACATTCCACGGGTTGCGGGAGTTTGGAAAATAGTTGATGCGTCCATAGCCCATGCGCATGAACTGTTCGGGCCCGATCAGACCGGACGTGACCTCGGACATGACCGCGATCGCAGCAAACAACCGGCTCCTATAATAGGTGTACCAGTTGGCGTAGTTCTGAGCCTCCTGCGCCCAGGTGCACCAGGGGCCGAAAGCATCGACTTGCGGGCAGTCGGGACGCACCGTCGGAGGCGCCGGCTGACCGGTGACCCCATCGACAACGTAGTACTTGCCAACCGCATTGGACGGATTCGTTCCGCTCGGTACCTGAGTGGCCCCGTTCCAGCCAAACTTGCGGTCGACCATGATCATCCGGTAATTGGACAACTCGCTGATATCGGTTGAGGTCCTTGCGGCCGGGCCGTCATAGATCGCATAGCGCGCCGGCGTCCAGTAACCGCTTACGTAGCGCGCGTCGCTGGTCGGCGTCAACGGCTGTAGCCCGCCGGTACAGGTTGGAGTACCCGGGGTGCCCTGGCAGAACTGTGGTGTCGCGGTCGGGCACGAATAGTTGTTCGTCACCAGCGTGTAGGGGTAGTCACAGCGCCACCTATAAGTGGTGTACGTCGTACAGGTCGTGACCGGAGGCGGATCGTAGTAGCAGACCTCGCCACTCGCGGGGGTTCCAAAGGTGCCGCACACGACTTCGAGCGGAGGGGGGTCGACCGTTGTGCACGGGGGTCCAGTCGTGGTCCCGGTCGTTCCGGTATACGTGATCGACGTGCATACTTCACTCGAGGGGCCGCTCATGCTCGGAGGCGGACCCAGAGGAGGATTCGGGAAATACCCGAAGACGGTTCCCACCGCGGGGGCAGACGTCGGGCTGTTGACGATCGCGTTGCAGCACGTACGGGTAGCCGAGGGCATCCCGACATTTCCGCTGTTGCAGACATCCGCCGGCGAGCTGAACGGAGTTCCCGTGCCCGCCGGGCAGTACCACGAATAATTGGTTGGCGTCGTGAATCCGGCACAGTTCGGATTATCGAAAGCGATCGTCGAGTCGAACAGGTCAACGCCACTCGGGGCGTTCGTCCCGTCCGGTAACCCAACATACGTCACCGAGCCCGCGGTGGGCGCCGCCCACGACTTGGTGACACCGGCTCTATTGATCACGCCCTGATTCGGAACGGTGAGCTTCGCAGCCACCGGCCCGCCGCCCATCGAGGGCGGCAGATTGCGCGGGTCCCACTCGGTGTGCGCCAGATTGGGCACGTTGGTCAGGCCACCGATCGCAGCATTTGGAAAGCGAGTGCCGTTGTTGTTCCACGGCAGGTACTGGACGGCCGGGTTGTAAGCGAGCGGGTTGAACGCGGGGGAGCGTGTGAGCACCTCGGTTCGTGAGAAAGTCCAACGGCCGTCATAGGCAGAGTTTCCGGGCAAGAACCAAGCGGGCGCTCCTGGCTGAGCGCTGTGCCAACGCACGCCGCTGATTCCGAAGTAGCCGACCGTATTTAGATTCAGTGCCGGATTGCCGGTCGTCGACGGCGTTCGTCCCAGAGCGTTTACCGGATTTGCATATGCGGGCGGCGGATTTAAGTCCAGCCGGTTCATCGAAGACGAATCGTCGAACATCAGCATTACGTTCGGCGGCGCCGAGGTGACGGTGAACATCGGCGACTGCGCCAGCTGGGCGCTTGAAACCGCCGGTTGCAGCACCAGCGTCCAGATCGCGGCCAGCACCACCGCGCGCGCCCATAACGGTCGCGGGCGCTCGGGCGACAGGCTCGGGTTGATGGGCAGGGTTGGCATGACCGATCTCCGGTATGAAGGGTTATTCGATAAAAAGACGCAACTCGCTCTGCGTAAGCATTGCTCGGTTGCCTCCGCCGAAGTCCGGCGAAGTGGTGAACGCACGAGCTGTCAGACGAAACTTGCGCCAGCGTGGGTCCAGGTCTCCATTGCCCGGGCAAGGGCTTGCACCGACCTGTCCGGTGGGTGAAATGGGAGGCGCCAATTCACAAGTGGCGTCTTCGATGACGCACGCAGGATCGGCGCTTAGACCCAGGATCGCGGCGCCGCCAGCAAATTTGAGCGCCGTCTGCGGCGGGGGCGCGGTCCAAAACGGCGAGGTAAAGTTCCACGCGGTCTGAGCAGTCGTGCTCGCGGGAACCGTCGCGGTCGTCTGCGGCTCAAGAGTGATGCGCGCCTCGCACCACCGCAGCGCGGTCTGGACGGCATTGTCCAGTTGCACTGTCTCTCTGGTGTTGGCGGCCAGCCGCTCGTCCATTGTGTTTCGGCGAATCTGCGTGACGATCAGTCCGGTCAAGACCGTCAACACCACCAGGACGACTGGCAGCACGACGCCGATCATCCGCTGCATCGGCGCGCGGTAGCCATAGAAGGCTCGTGAAGTCGGCATGGTCGTCGTTAAAGTATTGAAGGTGTTGGGGTCGCGCGAGCGCGCACGGTGAATACCTGCGAAAACGTGCGATGGATGCTTCCGTCCGTTACCGTCTTCGTAAGAACCGCGACGTTCTCCGCTTCTGCGGAGGTCACCGGACATCGGCTTGCGCTCGGGTTCGTGGGTGCCGTACTGACGCCGCCCTGATCGGTTTTAAGCGTCACACAAACCATCACAGCAACGACGTAATTCCACGGATCAACCGCGCCAGCGAGTCCGTTGACGTAAGCGGCATCGCGAATCGAGCCGCCAAACGGCACCGCATTGGTTACGCCCGATGCTCCCGCTGCATGCGCAACATCATCGAAGCGGTAAAAGACTTTGAATTCAACGACGTTATTGATCAGCGGTGCAAAGCCCGCTCCGTTGTAGCCAGAACAGTCGAGCGTTCCTGCAACCGGATCGAACTGAAAGACGTTGGTGACGACGCGCCGTTCGAGACCAACGCCCGCACGCATTTGGACCGAACTCAGTATTTGCCGCTGATTGGCGTTATAGGCGCCGCAATCGAGAAGCGAGTTGCGAGTCACGTCATTAGCCTCCAGCTGCTGCAGAAACCCGGACGGCGCGGCTTGATAACGGATGTACAGTGCATCGCCGACCGGCCCAGCCGTGCAGGTCAGGTCTGGCGGAGGTGGCGTACCCGGTGTCGGAGTATCGAGATACGGGGGAAAGGGATCCACAAAGCGACCATCAGAGCAACCACGCAGGTGCACACCGTCCATCAGCGTCTGACCCTGCGCCGCGAAGTCTGAGCCGATAATCTCGCCGTACGCGGCGAGCTTCAGCGAATCGCCGATCATCAATAGAGCCAGTTGCGCGGCCTGTTCGGCGGTTGAGATCTGGTTCGCAGTGCGAGACATGCCGCTCGAAGAAAGGTACAGGGAGGACACACCGACAACGATCACCAGCCCGATTGCCATCGCGATCAGTAACTCGATCAGCGTTCGGCCGCGTTGCACGATTCGAGCCGTCAATAGGTCCATCGAGATCATCTTTACGGAAAGACCGCCGTTTCATAGCAGCGGTACATCGGAGGAATGGGAACACCCACGACCGGGTAGCCGTTAATCTGGGTGCACAGCGGATCAGCAACGGTTTGTTGCGGCTCAGGCCAGGCAATGGACACCAGAATTGCCCGTGGATCGGCAGGGTCCCATGTAAAGTACGCAGCAGAGCCGGGGGTGCGGCGGCGATATTCCGCGATCCACTGGACCAGATCACGAGCCGCCAACTCATTCGGCATGCACGCCGCTGGGACCATGCACGACGAGATTACTGTCGGCGTCGGCGTGTTGACATTAAAAGCGGCTGCATACACGCCGCTGACGAGCCCGATATGGTTGGCGCGAAGACGCTCGGCTAGCTGCGCAACCATTTCGGCGGCGGTGCGCCGGTCAAACGAATCTCGCTGATAACTCAGCGCCCGCGCCTGCAAGCCGAGCAGTCCCAGTACAGCAAACGCGACGATGGTCAGAGATACCAGCACTTCGATCATCGAAAGGCCGGCTTGAATTCGCTTGTAGATGTTTAAATTTCGTTTCATGGTTTGTCAGGGAGCGGGGCAGGTGCCCGTGCCGGGTTTGGCGACAGTCATCGAACCAAGTAAGGTGACTGGAATGCAGCGACCCGCGTTGGTCAGTGGAATAGCGCCCAGCGCGCGGGTTGCGACGGCCGGCGTTGGCACCTGACCGTAGGTGATCGCAAAGGTGCCTGCCCCGAACACGGTGCCGGTGCCGCGCGGGCGATAGGCAACTCTTTCTGTGACGAGACTTGTATGAATCATTACGCGAACACTTCCCCCGTCTGACACCTGCTGTCGAAAAATAAGGGTGTCGCCAGGCTCAAAGTTCGCTTCGTCCACGTTCGCCGCTGCCTTCTCAAAGACAATCCAGCCACTGGCCCAGTCGTTCCCGTCAACCGTGCCTGAAGCCGCAGCGCTACATGCTGGAGCTGCGGTTGGATCCAGCGTCCGGCACACCGTGATCGTGTTTCCGCGCCTCGATGCTTCCATGCGCGCGTATTCGAGATTCGTCAGTATCAGGTTGGTCGCATCCGAGATGCGGTTACGCGCGATCATCCATTGAAATGCGGGCACGGCAGCGGCAACCAGAATTGCACTGATCGTGATCACCACCAGCACCTCAACCAATGTGAAACCGCGCGAACGCATTGATCACCTCCTGGCGCGAAGCTTATTCAGGTGCGCAAGCAAAAGCGCGCCTATGCCGCCCAGTGGAATCTTCTCGACGACAGGCGGACGCGCGTTTTGGCAAACTGTGGCGGCTGCGCGCCCAAACAGTCGAACAAGGACGTGTTTGCGCTCGACCTCGGCAGATCAGTAAGCCAGCGGCTAATCCGACCGCATTAGCTGAGCGCGATTCGCTTCAGAGCATCGTGTTCGCCGACGTGCCTGATGCATTCCGCGTGAAAACACGCTCGAGGGCATCTGCATCCTGCGCTTCAACTGCCGTTTGCAACATCGTCAGACGATCGCGATACGCGGACAGCTCGGCACTGATTGCTGCTGAATTGGCAATGCAAATGTCACGCCACATTCGCGGATTCGATGCAGCAATGCGCGTGAAGTCGCGAAAGCCGCTGCCGGCCAGCTTGAACTTTCGTTGCGAGTCAGACTGCTCTGCGATATGCGCAACTAGCGCGAAAGCGAGCAGATGCGGCAAGTGACTGACTGCCGCGAACACGGCATCGTGTTCTTCGGGTGTCATGCGCTGGACGTGTGCGCCCAGATCCATCCACAGCGCCTCGACCCGCCGCGCTGCGTCCTGATCAGTCTGACCGACTGGGGTCGAAACGAAGGTCCTGTTGTGAAACAGCGCCGCGTCTGCGTTCTGCACGCCCGAGCGCTCAATGCCGGCAATTGGATGACCGGGCACGAAACGCGCGAAAGCTGCACCGAGTTCGCGGCGCGCATGGTCGACGACGCTTGCTTTCGTGCTGCTCACATCGGTAACGATGGCGGTTTTCGACAGATTCGATGCGATGTCTCGAAATACTTGCTGAACTGATCCGACCGGCACGGCAATCAGCACCAAATCGGCCTGATCAACCGCTTTCGCCGCCGACGGCGCGCATTCGTCGATCACGTGCAGCTCAGCCGCACGCCGCAAGGCTTCCGCATCTATATCGAATCCAACGACGCGATCGAGTTTCCGCGCCTCACGTAGCGCTTTGGCAAATGACCCGCCAATCAAGCCGACGCCGATCAGCGCCAGCCTCATGCGTGAGCAACTTTCAGCACATCGTGCAATGCCTGCAGAAACTGTTCATTCTCGGCCGGCAGCCCGACCGTTACGCGCAGCCAGTGCGGCAATCCATAGTTGGCCACCGGCCGCACGATGACGCCGCGCGCGAGCAGCGCCCGATAGACGTCCATCGCTTCGCCCACTTTGATCAGAACAAAGTTGCCGAAGCTTGGAACGTAGGTCAGGCCCAACGCGCGGAATCCGTCCGTCAACTGCCGCATGCCCTGCTGGTTGAGTCGATAACTTTCGTTGACGAACGCGGTGTCGCCGAGCGCGGCCACCGCAGCAGCCTGGGCGACGGCGTTAACGTTGAACGGCTGCCGCACGCGATTCAGCAGATCGGTCAGTTCCGCTTGCGCAATTCCGTAACCGACGCGCAGGCCAGCCAGCCCGTACGCCTTGGAAAACGTGCGCGAGAGCAGAAGGTTCGGATACCTGCGAACCCATTGCGTGCTGTCGAAGCGCCGCTCCGGCGGCAGGTACTCGTTGTACGCCTCGTCGATCACGACGACGACATTCGCTGGAATGTGCGAGAGGAACGCTTCGATCGCTTCCGCCCGCAGATGCGTTCCGGTCGGATTGTTCGGATTCGCGATGTAGATCAGCGTCGTATCGGCAACGAGCCCCGCCAGCATCGCGTCCAGGTCATGCGCCAGTTCGCTGGCCGGCACAACGATCGCACGCGCGCCGCGCGCCTGCGTGGCCAGTGCATAGACCGCGAACGAATGCTGCGAGTAAACACAGCTGCGATCGGGCGTCAGCAAGGCGGC
>JBGTEW010000250.1:0-11464 GCA_041747615.1 Burkholderiaceae bacterium
GGGCCTGGTCGCGATTGCTTTGTTCCGCATAATGGGCCGGTACGGCTGGCCGGCGGCGGCGCTGTTGGGCGCTCTCGCGACGGGCGCGCTGTATCTGATGTTCCGGGTATGGCTTCTGCAACCGCTGCCGTCGGGCATGCTCGGCGGCTGAGCCGTGGAGGTCATCGCTCACCTTGCAGACGGGTTCGCGGCGGCGATCACGCCGATGAACCTGTTGATGGCGGTTATCGGCTGTCTTCTCGGCACCTTCGTCGGTATGCTGCCCGGGCTGGGCCCGACGGCGGCGATTGCGATCCTCTTTCCGCTCACCTCCGTGCTATCGCCGGTGCCGGCCATCATCATGCTGGCCGCCATCTATTACGGTGCGATGTACGGCGGGTCGACGACCGCCATCCTGCTGAATATCCCCGGAGAGATAGCCTCCGTGCCCACCTGCCTGGACGGCTATCCCCTCGCGCAGCAGGGACGCGGCGGGGTGGCGCTCGGGATCGCGGCCATCGGCTCGTTCATCGCCGGCACCCTGAGCGTGGTCGCACTGACGTTTTTCGCGCCGCTGATCGCCGACCAGGCGCTCCGGTTCGGACCACCGGAGTATTTCGGCCTGATGGTCCTCGCTTTCACCGTGATCGTCTCGCTATCGGGCGCCTCGCTCGTCAAGGGTCTTGCGATGGCGGCCACCGGCTTTCTGATCTCGCTCATCGGATTGGGGCCGACCACAGCGGCGCCGCGCTTGACGTTCGGATTCGGCCCGATGATGAGCGGCATCGACATGATCGCCATGGTGGTTGGGTTGTTCGCGATTTCGGAGGTCTTTCTCGGGCTCGAAGAGGCGCGCGTTGCGATCACGTCCAAAATCAGGAACATATTTCCGCGCTGGGCGGACCTTCGCAGCACGCTCCCCGCCATTCTGCGAGGATCGGGCATCGGCTTTCTTCTCGGCTTGCTGCCAGGGTGCTCGCCCGGTGTGACCGTCTTTCTCGCGTACGACGCAGAGAAGAAACTTTCCTCGCATCCCGAACGGTTCGGCAAGGGTGCACTCGAGGGTGTGGCGGCCCCGGAAGCTGCCAACAACGCCACCAGCTCGGCGGGCTTCATTCCGCTGCTCGCGCTCGGCATCCCGGCCTCGGCGCCGCTGGCCCTTCTGCTCGGCGGTCTGATGGTCTATGGCCTGCAACCCGGCCCACTGCTCTTCCAGAAGGATCCCGAATTCGTATGGACGATCATCGCCAGCCTTTATATCGGCAATCTGCTGCTGCTGATCCTGAACCTGCCGCTGATCGGCTTGTGGGTTCGGCTGACGCGGGTACCGTTTGGAATTCTTGGTCCGGTGATCCTGCTGCTGTCATTCGTGGGCGCGTATACGGTGCGCAGCAGCATGTTCGACGTAGCGACGAGCCTGGTCTTCGGCGTTCTCGGCTACCTCCTTCGCAAGCACCAGTGGCCGCTGGCGCCGCTGCTGCTGGCGTTTATCCTAGGGCCACTCCTGGAGAACAATCTGTTGCAATCACTGTCGATGAGTGGAGGCAGCCCGCTGATCTTCTTCGAGCGCCCGATCACGTTGGCGCTGATCGTGGCCGCTGTCGTTTTACTTTTCACGTCCCTCGTTCTGATCCGGTACACGAGCCGGCGCGTCAGCGAGACGGCCGCGAAGGAAATGGAGTTGTGATGATTTCGACGACCACAAGGAGGCTGACATGACCTGGTTAAGGAAGACCGCACTGACGTCCGCACTGACGGCACTGGCGGTGGTGCTCACCGTGGGAGCCACACCCGCGCGCGCACAATATCCGGAGAAACCGATCGAGCTCGTGGTGCCGTTTTCGGCAGGCGGCGGCACCGACCTGATCTCCCGACTTGTCGCCGACTACATGAGCAAGAAGTGGGGCCAGCCGATCATCGTTGCCAATAAGCCGGGCGGCGGCGGCGTGCCGGGAGCACGGGCTGCTCTGAAAGACGGGCGGCCGGATGGATACACGCTGCTGATGGACATCCACACGACCTCGTCGATGCTGATCGGCGCGTCGAAAAACCCACCGTTGACACTCGACGATCGCAAGTACGCGGGCCGCATCGTGCGCGATCCGATGGTGTTTGCGGTGAAGGCGGACGCGCCGTGGAAAAACTTCAAGGAATTGTCGGACTTCGTCAAGGCCAATCCCGGAGAGCTCGTGTGGTCGAGCGTGGGACCGGCGGGCCCCTCGCGCTACACCGCGTATGACTGGTTCAGCCAGATCGGAGTGGACCCCGAAAAAACGAAGATGGTCATCACGCCCGGCGCATCGGACTCGATGACGAAGCTGGCGGGCGGCCACGTCATGCTCGCGATTCACTCGGTGGCGGAAGCCAATGCGATGCAGAAGGCAGGCAAGATCCGGCTCCTGGCCGTTCTTTCGCCCAAGCGCATCGAAGCGTTGCCCGACGTTCCGACCGCCGCGGAACAGGGCGTGATGAAAGACGTGCGTGTGCAGTGGTGGGCGGCACTGGCGTTCCCGGCCGGCACGCCCGATGCGATTGTCAAGAAGTGGGAGGGCGCACTGGCGGCAATGTCCAAGGATCCCGAGTTCCTGAAGGGCGCCGAACGCATCAACATGAATATCGATTTCCTGCCGGCGGATCAGACGCGGGCGTTCATCGCCAAGGAGGTCGAGGGCTATACCGACATGGCGGAGAAAATCGGGATCCGCCGCTAGGCGCGCTTTACTTGCGCTTGAGCAGTTCAACGACGCGGCGCTTGGGATCCACCCGGACCCAATCGCCCGTCTTGATGACGTCGTGCGGACGCTGTGACCAGCCTTCGGTGATGGTCATGTCGGCGAATACCGCGCCCTGCACCATCACCGGATTGGTGACGCCGAACACCAGCGCCTTGGGCGCGATGCCCTTGCACTTGATGTCGTAATACGCCCAGCCGGCGGCGATGCCGCCCTTGGCGGTCGGGAAAAAGCAGATCTTGTCCCTGATCTGCGTGCCTTCGAGCTTGTGTCCGGGCTTGGAAATCAGGCCGGTCCAGCGGTCGAGGTCATAGCGCGGGCTGAAGCCTTCTTCGGAGACGACCGCCTCGCCTTCCACTATGTCGCCGAATGCGCGATCGACCTGAATGGTTGCCAGCACCGCGCTCATTTGATGCTTCCTGTAACGGCGATGTCGACGCAGTCCTGCGTGCGCCGCAGGATCGTGTTGAAGCGGTGCGCGCCGATGATGTTCACGATCTTCGCGGAGTTCGAGATCATGTTGGTCCAGCCGTTTCGTTCGCGCATCTGCGACAGGTTCTGCAGAATGTAGAAGCACACGCCTTCCATCAGCATTACGCCGGCCGCTTCCAGCTTCTGCACGTAGCCGAGCTTGCGTCCGGCGGACAGCACGCCGTTGGACGATGTGACGAACACCTGGGTGCCATCCATGATCTTTCTTCCATCGAAGCGCTCGGACAGGTTCTTGATTTCCCACAGCGACAGTTGCGGCCCGGAGAACACGATCAGATCGCACTTGCGGTCTTTCAGGTCGTAGCTTTCGTATACGTGTTGCAGATCGGCATTGGTGATCGTGCTTTCGGTGTGCGGGTGGTTGCCGCCGAGAGCCGCTTCGAGCGTCGGCGCTTCGGGCGTGACGCCGACCATGTGGAACATCCCCATCGAGCCATAGCTGGCCAATGCGGCGCCCAGGTGCTTCAACTCATCGGCGGTGGGCGTGCGCTTCAGCCCATGGAACACCGGCACCTGGAAGTAACTCTGGTGCGGCTCGCCGACCAGCTTGCCGATTGCGCCCCAGTCGGCGAGATCGTCGAGATCGGCGTCCAGCCGCACCGTGAAGGTGCCTTTGCGATGTTGATCGAGGTGGAATCCGTACGCGGGCACGCGCCGGGTGATGCCGGCTGCAAAAGCGGCCGGCCCGCTCTCGAAGTTGGAGCGCGCACCGAACACCGAGTTGGCATAGATCACGGTGCCGGTGTCGCCCCAGGCCACATGCTCGCCTAGATGCGGCTGATACAGCGTCTGATAGTTGATGCAGGTATCGGTCGTGGCGACGTTCATTTGCTGCAAAAAGCCGATCAGTTTTTTCTCCTTCGCCGCTTCGCCCGGGTCTTGATGCAGGCGCTCGACGAAGTTGAAGTCGAACGAGCGCGCGTTGGTGCTGACGTTGACTGCGCAACGCGCCTTTTTCTGCGCAGTGCATTCAAGCCACTTGAGCCCGCCGTCACCCATGACCTCGATGTCGCCCATCATGTGAACGTTGGTGACAGTGACCAGGCGCTCTGCGCCCCAGAATTCGCCGACCTTGATCAGATACTCGATGGCCTCCTTGACGGCGACACCCTGATCACCGCGCAGCATCGCCTGTTCTTCCGTTGTCAAGTGCATGCTGGTTCCCCTGCGAGACGCCGCGTTTGCGCAAGACTGCATAGCGTATCCAAGAATCGCGGTGCTAATATTCACGGCCCTCGGGGTGTAGCGCAGCCTGGTAGCGCGCCTGCTTTGGGAGCAGGATGTCGGGAGTTCGAATCCCCCCACCCCGACCAAATGCTTGCAGGCTGTCAGACAGGATCTGCCCGTAGCTCAGCTGGATAGAGCACCAGCCTTCTAAGCTGGGGGTCACAGGTTCGAGTCCTGTCGGGCAGGCCAGGTTGATGCGGTTCCAAACGTGGTGGCTGTAGCTCAACGGTAGAGTCCTGGATTGTGATTCCAGTTGTTGCGGGTTCGAATCCCGTCAGCCACCCCAAATCCTTCGCGCGCAATTCTGCAATAGCGAGGCGCGCTGTCTCCTCCAATCAGCGCGGTGGGTCCACGATCGGGGGTTCGCGGACCGGATTGTCGACGGGTGGCTCTTTCGGCGCGGGATCTTCGATCGGCTCAGGATCCGGCTCGTACTCGGGCGGCACCACGGCCGGCGGTACACGAGGCTCCTCGACCGGGACATCTTCGACTGGATCGTCGGCGGGCGGTTCTTCGACCGGAGGCACGTCCGGCACATCAATGCGGGGCGGCACAACCGGCTCTTTGGGAGCGGTGGGCACGGGTAGCACGGCAAGTCGTCCAAGAAAAGTGCGCTGCAGCAGCGCGATGATGCGAACCGGATACACCGGTCCGCCATTTCTCCAAATTAGTTCATGCAGCCTGACGGCGCCGCATCTCGTATGCGGGCACGCGCATCATCTGCCGATACTTCGTCACCGTTCGGCGCGCCACTTGCAAGCCCTGGCGGGCCAGCAGTCGAGCAATGTGCGCGTCGGACAGTGGCTGTTTCGAATCTTCCTCTTGGATCATGTCCTTGATCGCGCCGCGTATCGCGGTCGCTGAACAGGTTCCGCCACTCGTCGTCGCCAGAGCACGCGAAAAGAAATACTTTAGTTCAAAGACGCCCAGCGGCGTCGCCATGTATTTGTTGTTCGTCACCCGCGAGACGGTGGACTCGTGGAGGCCGAGCTCATCGGCGATCTCGCGCAGGCCGAGCGGCTTCATTGCGAGTTCACCATAGTCGAGGAAGTGCCGTTGGCGGTGCACGATCGCCTGCGCGACGCGCAGAATCGTGGCGAAGCGTTGCTCGACATTGCGCACCGTCCAGCGCGCTTCCTGCAGCTGCGCCGCGAGATCGGAATGACGCGCGTCACGGTGGCTCTGGAACAGCTCTGCGTACATGCGATTCAACCGCACTTTCGGTATCACAGAGGGATTGAGCGAAACGGTCCAGTTGCCGCGGATCTTGCGCACTACGACGTCGGGCGTGACGAACCGCGTGTTCGAAGGGCCGAAGTTCCAACCGGGTCGCGGCTGCAGGCGCCGAATGCAGTCAGCCGCCTGCGACACGGCGTGTTCCGAGACTCCAAGCGAACGCGCGAGCCCGGAGATGTCATGCATCGCGAGCCGCTGCAGATGATCGGTCACGATCTGCTGCGCGAGGCGATGCGTCGACGCTTGCTCGGGATCGTCGTCTTCACGCAGCTGAAGCAGCAGGCACTCTCGAATGTCACGCGCACCGACCCCCGCCGGCTCCAGTGACTGAACGAGCTTGAGCGCGATCGCCATCTCGTCGTCATCAGGCGCCGGATCGAGTCCGGACAGCGCTTTCAGCTCTTCGAGATCGACGCGCAGGAAACCGTCATCGTCAAGACCATCGATGACCGTGGCCATCAGGGTCCTGTCGCGTAGGGACGATACGAGCCATTTCGATTGATCGAGCAGATGGTCGCGCAACGACTTGTCAGCCGGCGTTACGTCTGAAAAATCGAAGTCGTGGTCGGCGCCGTTGTGGTGCCGTGCGGTCCCGTATTGCGACCACCCGTCTCCGTCCCAGCCGTGTTCGACCGGCGCTTCTGGAATGGTCTCGGTAACGACTGCCGTAGTAGGCAAGTCGACTGCCGGCGCCTGATCTGTACCTCTCTCGACTGCGGCATTCGCATCGACTTCGGTTTCGTCAGGTTCCAGGAACGGGTTGCTGCCTAGCGCCTGGTTGACTTCCTGTGCGAAATCCAATGATGACAGTTGAAGCAGTCGCACGGCTTGCTGCAGCCGGGGTGTCAGCGTCTGGTGCTGACGTTGCTCACTTCGAATGACCGGAGCGCTCATAGGCGAATCCCTAAAGCAGTCGTCTCCACTGACTGGCAGCTTGGTGATGCGATGCTGTTGGCTCGATAAATGCATAGGCGCACGCAGGCACGGAGAAACTCAGGCATTAGAAAGTCCTTGATTTGGTGGCACCCCGAAGATTTAGGCATGAGCTATGCAAAATGCGTACCATGCAAAAAAGGGTTTCCGCTCAAAGACATGCGCGCACCTGACCGCGCACTTTCTACACGGCGCCACCATAGCGGGTAATAACGAAAGGTGAGGATCGGTTGTCGAACCGACCTCGCCGCGCCGTCAATCTATGAGGAGTCAGTGTTGTCTTTGATCGTTTCGCGTTGTTCGAAAGCCCGGTGATCGGATGACTTATCGGGCGCATCAGGCTGACGCGACGTTGACTGCTCAGTGCTCGGGAGCGAGCGCCGGGAACCGGTGTTGCCCGCCGTATCGGAAGGCCTCTTTCCGGGCCGCGGTGGCCAGCGCAAGCGATCGCCTCTTATCGGCATGGGGTCTCTCCTTTTTGTTTCACTCAGCACTTAGCGTGCCGCGAGGCGAAGTCGGTCGGTGCCAGTCCTTCACGGGCACGTATGTTGCAACTAGTTGTTCGCGTGGATTTCAGTACCGCGTATGTCCGTTTCGTTCACATCTAAAGAGGAACCATAATGAAGAACGTACTAATTGCCGCGATGGTGGCTCTCGCGGCCGTCTATAGCTCAGGCTGCTCGGTGGCCAGTGGCCAGAGAACGATGGGTGATGTGGTCGATGATTCGACCATCACGACGCGTGTGAAAGCGCGCTTTGCCGAGTCGAAGGACGTGGCCATGACGCGCATCTCAGTTGAAACGCTGAAGGGCGTGGTGCAGTTGTCCGGTTTCGCTGTCAGCGAGGCGGAACGGCGGCGCGCTGCCCAGATCGCCTCCGAGGTCCCGGGCGTCAAGCAGGTCCAGAACGCGATCGCCGTTAAGCCGGCAAGCTAATTCCGCTGTGACGACAGGCTCTCCCGAGCCTGTCTGAACTGCGCGGCGCGCGTCGAGACTTCGCGAATCACTCGATCGCGTCATCTTGGCGTCCGCTGTACTCTAAACCCGTCACTTGCGCAAATCGCGTGATGTAGGATGGCCGACCAGTTACATGCCCCACGCCCTCATTGTTGACGACGATGCAGATACCCGCGACTGGCTGGCCGAAGTCGCGCGGATAGAAGGCTTCACGGTAACAACGGCCGACACGTTGCGGTCGGCCCGCGCGCAGTTGGTACGTCAGCAACCGGACGTGCTGCTAACCGACCTGCAGTTGCCGGACGGCAACGGCATAGAGCTGGTGCAGGACCTCGACCGTGCTGCCCAAACCGAAACCATCGTCGTGACCGGACACGCGTCGATTGATAGCGCGGTCGAAGCGCTGCGAGTGGGCGCCACGGATTACCTGACCAAGCCGATCGAGGTCGAGCGGCTGATCAACATGTTCCGGCGCCAGCCGCGCACGGTCGATTTGAAGCATGAAATTGGCGAGCTCAGGGATGAACTGCGCAAGGCCGGGCGCTTCGGTCATTTATACGGTTCGTCCCCACCGATGCAGGCGCTATACGACAAAATGGCGCGGGTGTCGCCGACCTCGGCCACGGTGCTGCTGACCGGGCCCAGCGGTACCGGAAAAGAACTCGCTGCCCGCACGATTCATGATCTTTCGAAGCGCAAGCGCGCGCCATTCCTCGCCATTAACTGCGGAGCGATTTCGGCGCAGCTGATCGAAAGCGAGCTATTTGGTCATGAGAAAGGCAGCTTTACAGGTGCCGACCGGCAGCACAAGGGGTTCTTCGAACGCGCCAACGGCGGCACGATCCTGCTTGACGAAATTACCGAGATGTCGCTTTCACTGCAGGTCAAATTGCTGCGTGTGCTTGAAACCGGCACTTTCGTCAGGGTTGGGACTACGCAACCGATCGCGACCGATGTTCGCATCATCGCGTCAGCCAACAAGCCGCCCGGCAAGGCGGTGATGGAAGGCAAGTTTCGTGAGGATCTGTACCATCGGTTGAACGTGTTCCCGATCGAGTTGCCGCCGCTGCGAGATCGCGGCAGTGATCTGGAAATGCTGGCGCAGCACTTCCTCGATGAAATCAATGCCGCTGAGCAGACCTCCAAGCGCTTTTCACCGGCCGCAGTGGCGAGGTTGCATCAGCACGCCTGGCCGGGCAATGTGCGCGAGCTAAAGAATTACGTGCAGCGCGCCTACATCCTGGCCGATACGGTGATCGATGATGGCATGGCTCCCGACTCTGCGCCGTTGACCGACGATCAGGATGACGTCATCTCAGTCCGGATAGGAACGCCGCTTTCGCAGATTGAAGAGCGGGTGACGATGGCTACGCTGGTGCGGTGTGGCAACGTAAAGAAGCGCGCCGCCGAGGTCCTGGGCATCAGCCTGAAGACACTGTACAACCGGCTCGAAGGTTACGCACAGCGCGAGCGAACCGACATGGAAACGCGCGACGCGCAAACGGTTTAGGCGCGGTCAGCCGTAATCTCCGCACAGGCCATGGGAATGCGTATACCTGGGACATTGCGAGCAGGCACGTCGATTGCTAGGGATCGCGGATTAGCAAACAACAATTCGGGAAAAACCATGGATCAACTTGTGCCGCCCGTTCCCTTCTCCCCAATGAAGCTGACAGACAAGGTGAGCCGCGAACCTGCTGATCATCCTGACCGCATTCCCGCGGATCGAAGGTCCGATCCAATTACGCGCCGGTTGCGGGTACTGGTTCGCCGCTCGCTCGCCGATCGGCCGAACTGAGTCGGTGCGTTTGTGCCGGCTTCTCCGGCACCGGGTGGTGGTTTTGAGCTCTGCGTTAGGCATTGATGTTGCTTGGATCTGGAGCCGTGCGCATCGCCTACGTCACCGAAACTTATCCGCCCGAGATCAACGGCGTGGCCATGACGGTGGATCGCTTCGTTCGAGGCTTGCGTGCGCGCGGACACGCAGTTGACCTGGTACGTCCGCGGCAGCAACACGAATCAAAGTGCGAAAACCGCCATGAGTGGCGAGCTCCGGGCATTCCGATTCCGATGTATCCGGATCTGCGCATTGGTATGCCGCTCGTTTCCCAACTGCGCAAGCGCTGGCGCGAATCCCGGCCGCAGCTTGTACATGTGGCGACGGAAGGGCCACTAGGTTGGGGAGCGATTCGTGCAGCCCGTGCTCACCGGCTGCCGGTAACGTCCGACTTCCGTACCAATTTCGATCAGTACAGCGAGCACTACCGGCTGGGGTGGCTGCGCCCCGTGGTCGGCGGCTATTTGAGGCACTTCCATAATTCGACCGACCGCACGTTCGTACCGACGCCGGCGGTCAGCAAGGCGCTTTCTGAGCAGGGGTACCTCCGGACTGAAGTGGTCGGCCGCGGTGTCGATTCAGAGAGTTTTTCGCCGCAGCATGCCAATGCTGCTTTGCGCGCTCGCTGGGGCGCAGATGCGAGTACGCCGGTGGTGCTCTATGTGGGGCGTGTCGCGGCAGAGAAAAATGTGCCGTTGGCATTTGACGCTTTCGAAGCCGTGCGCTCCCGAATTCCAGCCGCGCGCTTCGTGGTGGTTGGCGACGGGCCGCTGCGCAACAGGATGATGCGTGAGCATCCGGATGTGATCTTTGCCGGGCCCCAGCGTGGCGCCGCGCTTGCAGAGCACTACGCCTCGGCTGACGTTTTCCTGTTTCCAAGCCTGACCGAGACGTTCGGCAATGTCACGCTCGAAGCTCTTGCGTCGGGTTTGCTGGTCGTGGCGTTTCGTTCGGGTGCGGCCGCGGTCCATATCGACGATTGCACCAGCGGCATCCTGGTGGAGCCGGGCGACCCGCAGGGGTTCATTGCCGGAGCCTGTGCACTGGCGCATCAGTTTCGCTGGCTCGGCTTGATGCGAGCGGGAGCGCGACGTGCTGGTGTAGCAGCGAACTGGGATGCCGTGATCAATCGATTCGAATTTTGTTTGTCAGACGCAGCGCATGCAATCGAAGCACCTATTGCTGGATCGTGCCCTGCGTAACACGCGCCGCGATGTGTGGGTCGAGCGCGATTTGGTCTGGGCGCAATGGCTGCATCGAGTCGCGCGATACCAGACCCTGGTTAAGGCCCTCGTCGTCGTCAGCAAGCTGGGCGATGGACTGTTCTGGTATGTCCTGATCGTGGCACTCGCACTGTTCGGTGGCACCAATGGTCGCGACGTCGCGGCGCAGATGACGCTGGCAGGGCTGCTTAACCTGCCGCTCTATTTCTGGCTGAAGCACACGATCGGGCGGCCACGACCGTTCGTGGCGTGTCCCGATATCCGAGCCTGTGTGCGTGCGCTTGATAAGTTCAGCTTTCCTTCGGGCCACACCCTGCATGCGGTTGGCTTTTCCGTCGTTTTTTGCTGGCACTACCCGTCGATAGGCGCGGCGCTTATCCCCGTGGTGTTTCTGATTTCGCTGTCGCGTGTCGCACTCGGGATGCACTATCCGAGTGACGTGGCAGCAGGCGCGCTGATCGGCGCGCTGGTCGGTTTCGGCGTCGTTCTGCTTTACTGAGCCCGGGCAAGGATTGCCGGATCCTGGTTTTCGACGCCGATCTTTCTCGGTGGCGCGAGCGGATCGAAGTCGACCCATTGTCCATCCTGCCACTCGCCTTCCGCACGCTCCAGATCTTCGACCGCAGCGTCGGTTAGCAGATCGATGACTGTTTGCTCGCTGGCTGGATCGACGCGCACGGCAAGCATCATTCCGCCACGCCGCATATCAACAGCATCGGCATCGGGTGCGGCGGTTTCGGTTTCCTGCTGCTCTTCGCCGGCGGTGCGAGTGGAGGCCAGTGCGCCCGCCATGCCCCCGACATGCGCGCCGACGCCGGCCATCGCGAGGGCGACGATCGGGGCCAATGG
>JBGTEW010000251.1:0-3323 GCA_041747615.1 Burkholderiaceae bacterium
CGACCGGGTTGTGACGTACGCAGCAACGTCGCCACGAGCAACCGTCGCGCGGCCGCGTTGCCGGGCGCACGCGCAAGGCCGCGACGAAGATAATCTTCGGCAGCCGCCAATTGGCCAGCGCGCAATTCAACGCCGCCCGCCAACACCAAGCTTGGGACGTGCTCCGGCGCAAGCTTGAGAACTTTTTGCACGTTTTCACGAGCGCGGTTCAAGTCGTCGTTCCGAAACGCCAGCAATGCGTCGAAATAAGAGACGCGCAAGTCACCGCTTGCGATTTTGCGTGCAGCCTCGATCTGCTGGCCCGCCTGATCCAGGTGCCCGTCATCGAGCAGCATCATCGCCAGCCCGAGATGCGCGCCCAGTGCGTTCGCGCCGGCCTCGATGGCCTTCTCGAGCGTCTTTTTGGACGCTTCGCGATCGCCTTGTGTATTCTGTACCTCGGCTTTCAGCAGGTACGCGTCGGTCGTCTTGGGCTCCACGCCAATGACGACTTCAGCGAGGCGGATCGCTTCGTCGGGCCGGTCTTCGGCAGCGGCCAGACGCGCCTGGCCCAGTTGTGCCGCTGTGAATCGGGGGACCACCTTCAACGCCGCGGCAAACGCGGCCGCCGCCAGTTGCGGCTGGCCTTGTGCAAGGTGTGCTTCGCCAACGAAGGTGCGAATCGCCGCCTCGCCCTGCGGATCCTTGACGCGGCGATCGGTGAACTCCTGGATCAGCTTGTCGTACTCGTGCGTTTCGAACAGCGCACGCGCAAGCACCGGCGCAACTACCTCGTCGGACTGCTTCAGCTTGAGCGCGCGCCGCAGTTCGCGCTCGGCGGAAGCGGGATCGCGCGTTTCCAGCAGCGCTTGACCGAGCAGCAGTCGTGCCTCGCCGTTGTCGGGCGCATTCTGCAAAGCATTCTTCAACTGGATCACGGCGGCCTTGTACTCGCCCTTGGACTGGTACTCCTGTGCCGAACGGACCAGCGTTTCCGGGCTCTCTTTGTCGCAGCCGGCAACCAGCGAAGCCCCCAGGAGTAAACAGCCTGCGAGCGTGAAAAGTCTTGTGCTTGTCATTGCGATATCTCCGGGACGGCAAGGACCGCTTGCGATCACACCGATCAGCTTAACAACCCGCCCGTCGGTGCGGGTGGGTAGAGTGAAGAAACATGGGTCCGCGGAGGACTCTACGACAAGGCGCGCGCGGGGCCGATCCGGGAATTCATCATTGTTACGTATCCTCAGGAAGTGCCCGAAAACCACTATTCACGAACCGAAGGCATGAAAAAGCCGGCGCAATGCGCCGGCTTTTTGTGGGTGCTAAGAAGCGATCAGGCCTTCTTGCGGCGGCGCATGGCGGCCAGGCCAGCGAGACCGATGCCCACTAGCGCCAGTGATGCCGGTTCGGGAACCTGGGAAGGAGGACCGGTCCCAGGGCCTGTGCCCGGCGGAACGCTGATAATCCCCGAGAGGACGAATTGACCCGGCCCGCTCATTGTGTCGATACAGCAGTTGGTGCCGGTAAACAGCCCCCACGTGCCATTCCCCAACACGAGAGGGTCGGTGTAGAACCAGTCATTCTCAAAGGATGAATTACTCCAGTTGGTCGGCTCAATGGCATAGCCGGTAAGAACACCACTTGCCACCATGGCGTCATTTTGCGTCAAGTTGCCGCCAATGTTGTTCTGGAAACCCGTCCACTGGAACACTGGCCATGAGGTTGGGTCTGTACCGAAGACACCGACTCTGACACCACCATTGGCTGTGGAAGGCGCGGTCTGATCGCCATGCCAGTGTTGGCCCCACATGGTGATGGTGCCATCGCCATTGTCTTTCCAGCCGAAGGCCACCAGGTGGGCACTGGCCGTGCTCGCCATGCCAAGCACGGCGGCCATACAGGAAGCAAGTAACAGTCTTTTCATTTCAAGTCTCCCCTTAGCGAAAAATGGATGAGACACGATTTCCTGGTATCCCAGAAGCCGCCCACCGATTTCTGCCGACAACCAACGCATCGATCGTGCCAACTCAGTTCTATCAGGCCAAAATCCGTTCAATAACAATTGGTTAATTGTTTTGTCGGTGGCCTCCGGCTTGCGTATTCACGCCGGAACGTAAAGTTTCTCGACAGTTATAGGTGCGTTGGTAACTCTATTTCGAGTTCATTGGTGAATCATCTCGACGTCCGAGAATGTTCGACTCTTAACAGGACACTACTGCTATTTAAGACCGAACCGATGCATCACGTCATACAGCGTCGGTCGGCTAATTCCCAGCAATTCGGCTGCTCGGCTCAGATTGTTATTGGCACGGCCTAACGCCTTCAGGACCGCACCACGTTCGGCTTCGTCGCGGACGGTACGCAGATTGATCGACTCGCCCTCGCGCTCGGAACCGCCGGCTGGTTCCAGACCCAGATCAGCCGCGTGCAGGGCGGCGCCGTCTGCCATGATGACGGCGCGCTTGAGCACATTTTCCAGTTCCCGCACGTTGCCCGGCCAGCGATGCCGCTCGATCACCTCCATGGCATCGGGCGCCAGCGACATTGCGCCGCGCTTCAGTTCCGTCGCGTAGCGCAGCACGAAGGCATGCGCCAGCAGCGATGCGTCGCCAACGCGCGCCCGTAATGGCGGCGCCTCCACCACGATCTCGGCCAGCCGGTAGTACAGGTCTTCACGGAACCGGCCGTCGGCGATCAGTTCCTTTAGATTGCGGTGAGTCGCACAGACAACGCGCACGTCGACGGCAATCGTGTCGCGCCCTCCCAGCCGCTCGATGCAACGCTCCTGCAGAAACCGCAACAGCTTGGCCTGCAGCGAAAGCGGCAAGTCGCCAATCTCATCGAGAAACAGCGTGCCCCTGTGTGCGGTTTCGATGCGGCCGGGAGTGGTCTTGACGGCGCCGGTAAACGCGCCCTTTTCGTAGCCGAACAATTCGCTTTCCAGCAGATTCTCCGGAATCGCCGCGCAGTTGATCGCCACGAAACGCTGCGTCCGCCGCGGTGAGAGCCGGTGCGCGCCGCGGGCGAGCAGTTCCTTGCCGGTGCCCGACTCGCCGAGGATCAGCAGCGTCGCACTGGTCGGAGCCACTTTCTCGATCGTGCGGCACAGGCGCAGCATCTGCGGGTCGCGCGTGATGAGACTGCCCAGCGCTTCGGCTTGATGCGACATTTGCAGGCAGCGGTTCTCCTCCTGCAACTCGTGCAGCCGAAACGCACGCTCGATCGTGAGCGTCAACAGCTCCGGCTCGAACGGCTTGGCGAGAAAGTCGTACGCGCCCATTGCGACAGCTGTCAGTGCGTTGGCGCGGTCGTTTTGCCCGGTCAGCACGATCACTTTGGTGTCC
>JBGTEW010000252.1:0-16974 GCA_041747615.1 Burkholderiaceae bacterium
ATGTCGAGAAGCTGAACTGGCTGGTGCTGGGGCGACCGCCAGGTGCGTCGGGCGATGGCGGTCAGGAGCGCGCGCTGCTGTCGGCTGCAGCCGGCGCGCTGTTCGCAGGCCAGGGCGACAATGCCAGCACCAATCTGATGCGGTCGCTCGGCATCGATGAAATCAGCTTGCGCCCCGGCCAGGACAGCTCGTCGATCCTGCCGCGCGAAACGGTCGCCGGCACCTTGCGCAGCGCGACCGGCACTACTGCGGCGAGCGACTTTGTGGCGGTGGGAAAACGCCTGACCGACGACCTGTACTTGACCTTCGAACAGTCGATCTCGGGCGCAGCGACCTACGTCGCGCTGAATTATCAGATCAGCCGCCGCCTGTCGTTGATTGGGCGCGCCGGCACAACGACGGCACTGGATCTGGTGTATTCGATTGCGTTCGATTAGGAATCGCTGACGAAGCTACCGCCCCTGCACGCTACTTCCAGCGCGCACGCGCTGCATCATCGCTGTCACGCGCGTCAACCCATCGCACGCCCGCATCAGTCGCTTCTTTTTTCCAGAACGGGGCTTCTGTCTTGAGGTAATCCATTATGAACTGGCAGGCGGCAAAGGCATCGCCTCGATGCGAACTGGTCGTGACGACCAGAACGATCTGATCGGCCGGCGCCAGCGTGCCGACACGATGAACGATCAGCACGTCGTAGAGGTTCCAGCGCGCCTTCGCCTGGTTGGCAATCGTCGTCAGCGACTTTTCGGTCATCCCTGGATAGTGTTCGAGCGTGATCGAGCCGACTGCCGCGTCTTCGTTCAGATCACGCACGATGCCGATGAAGCTGGCGACCGCACCGATTCTTGGATTGTCCGCACGCAGCCGCGCAATCTCGGCGCCGGCATCGAAGTCCTGCTGTTGCACGCGAACGCTCATCAGCCGCCCGTTACCGGAGGGAAGAACGCGACTTCGGCACCCTCGTGCAAAGCGTGGTCATCGCTGACCATTGCCTGATCAACCGCGGCGCGCACACGCCTGGTTTCTGCAAACGCCGCTGCCCATGGATCGCCGCGCCGCGCCAGCCATGCACGAAGCTGCGCGATATTGGTGATCTCGCTCGGTGCATCGACTGATTCTTCGGCGCAACCGACCCGCTCGCGCAGCGCCGCGAAGTACAGCACGCGCACCTTCACGACAGCAGCTCCGCAAACGGCAGGAAGCGCACCATGTCGCCGCTGCGTATCGGATGATCTGCGGGGTTATCAATCAGGCCGTTGGCCCATACGACCGAGGTCAGCACCGAGGAATTTTGATTCGGGAAAACATCGAGGCCATTTTGCTCGTTCATTCGCGCACGCATGAACTCGCGGCGCCGGCTTGTTTCCGGCCAGTCGAAATCGGCGCGCAGTGCGAGCGAGCGCAACGGTTCGACCCTTCCCTGGCGCTGCAGAATAAATGGCCTGGCGAACAGCACGAAGGTGACAAAGCTCGATACCGGGTTTCCGGGCAAGCCAATCAACGGCACGTCCCGAACGTGTCCGAATGCCAACGGCTTGCCAGGCTTCATCGCGATCTGCCACAGATCGAGCGATCCCTCGGCCTGTACCGCGGGCTTCACGTGATCTTCCTCGCCGACCGACACGCCGCCCGACGAAACGATCAGGTCGGCGTGCTCCGCTGCGTTGACCAGTGCGTTGCGCGTGCGCTGCAGATCATCGGGCACGATGCCGAGATCGTGCACTTCGCATCCGAGCGATTCGAGCAGGCCGCGCAGCATGAAGCGATTCGAGTTGTAGATGCGGCCCGGCGGCAGCGGCTCTCCCGGCATCACCAGTTCGTCGCCGGTGAAGAAGGTTGCAACGCGAAGGCGTCGATAAACGGTCAGTTTGGCAGCGCCGATCGACGCTGCCAGTGCACAATGTTGTGGCGCCAACCGAGCCCCCGGCGTCAGAGCAGTTTGCCCCTTTCCAATATCGATACCGGTGCGCCGTATCGCCTCGCCGTGCGGCGGCCGTTCGTTCAACGTGACCTTATCGCCAGCGGCACTGCACTTTTCTTGCATGATGACTGCATCGGCGCCGGCAGGTATCGGCGCGCCGGTGAAGATGCGCGCCGCGGTTCCCGGCTCCAGTGGACTACCCACCTGGCCGGCAGCGACGCGCTGACTGATGCGCAGCGTGGTGGGCACGGTCGGAACATCGAGTGTTCGGACTGCATAGCCATCCATCTGTGAGTTATCCAGCGGCGGCACATCGATCGATGAAACCACCTCGGTCGCCAGCACGCGACCTGTGGCCATCATCGTCTCGCCCGCCTCGATGTCGGTCAGCGACTGCGCGGCTGAAAGCAGCCTCTCGAGTGCCTGTTCGACCGAAAGCAACCGTTTAGACGCGGGGCGCCGGTAATTGCAAGAGATGCATGATGAACGCAGCGATTTTATCGGGGTTGTTCAAGTCGAGCACCGGGAGGCTGCTGTCGACCGGATGATCGGTCGCGAGCGCAACCACGTTGACGTCATGCGGAAAAATCGGCGGCTCCACGTTGACCGACCGCCGCACCTCAATCCTGGGAACTTGCCCTTCACTTTTAAACCCTTCGACGATGACCAGATCGCACGGCGCCAGCTTTCCGAGCAATTCGTGCAGCGGCGCCGGATGCTCCGGCGTCTCGGTCAGCAGAGCCCAGCGTGACGCAGTCGCGATCAGCACCTGCTCCGCCCCTGCGTCTCGATACCGGAAAGAGTCCTTGCCGGGCCGATCCATATCGAAGCCGTGATGCGCGTTCTTGATCGCCGAGACGCGCAGTCCCCGGCAGCGAAACACCGGGATCAGTTTCTCGATCAGCGTCGTCTTGCCGCTGTTTGAATAGCCGATGAATCCGATCGCCTTCACTGTGCGCCCGCATGCTGCGCGATGAATGCCTTGACCCGCTCAACGTCGGCGGGCATCGCTTCGAATCGCTGCGGGCGCGCTTCCAGATCAGCGTAAGCCGCAGGCCGCGCGGGCTCTCGGCCGATCGCTTCGACAATCGTCTCGGCAAACTTTGCGGGTAGCGCTGTCTCGAGGCAGATCATCGGAACATCACGATCGATGTGCTCCAATGCAACCTTGATGCCATCGGCAGTGTGAGGGTCCACGATGACGCCGTCGCGCTCGTAGATCCTTCGAATCGTTCGCACCCGGTCGCTGTGCGTGCTGCGCCCCGACACCAGCCCGCTCGCACCGACCAGCGGCCATATCGGCGTTCCACCCAGGTGAAACTCACCGCGTGTATCAAGCTCCCACCATAGCTCCCTGAGCAACTCTGCGTCGCGGTCGATGATGTCGAAGATGAAACGCTCAAAGTTAGAGGCCTTCGATATGTCCATCGATGGACTGCTGGTCGCGTGCGTCTCCGCACCACTGCGCACGCGGTAGCGGCCGGTGCGAAAGAACTCGTTCAGCACGTCATTTTCATTGGTGGCCAGCACCAGCCGCGCGACCGGCAGCCCCATCTGCTTGGCCACCCAGCCGGATAGGATGTTGCCGAAGTTGCCCGACGGCACGGCGAACGACACCGACTGCTCGCTCGACTGTGTCGCCGACAGATAACCCTTGAAGTAATAAACGACCTGCGCGACCACCCTTCCCCAGTTGATCGAATTGACGCTTCCTATTCGATAGCGCTGCTTGAACTCAGCATCGCCGGCGATGCGCTTGACGATGTTCTGGCAATCGTCGAACACGCCGTCCAACGCCAGGTTAAAAATGTTGGCATCGGCCAGCGAGTACATCTGCGCCCGCTGGAACGCGCTCATGCGGCCGTTCGGTGACAGCATGAACACGCTGATGCGGTCGCGGCCGCGCATTGCGTACTCCGCTGCAGAGCCGGTATCGCCCGAGGTTGCTCCGAGAACGTTCAGATGCTCGCCGCGCTGTTCCAGCACGCGCGCAAACATCGCACCGAGCAACTGCATCGCCACATCCTTGAACGCGAGAGTTGGGCCGTTCGAGAGTTGCAGCAGTGCAAGCCCCGGTTGCAGCCAGCGCAGCGGGACGATATCGCTTGCGCGGCTATCCTCGCGGCCGTTGCCGAAAATCTCTGCGGTATAGGTCACAGATGTCAGCGCGGTCAGATCGGCCGGCGCGATGTCATCGACGAACTTGCCGATGATTGCGCTCGCCAGATCTGCATAGGCAAGCGAGCGCCATGCATCCAGCTCGGCAGCGCTCACCTGCGGATAAGACGCCGGCACATACAGGCCGCCATCGGAAGCGAGCCCCGACAGCAAGATGTCGGTAAACCCTAGTTCGGGTGCACGCCCGCGCGTCGACACGTAGCGCATCGCCAACTCAGGCGCTGCGCCGGAGCGACGGCTGCTCGTGCAGTCTCTGCTGCAGCCGCCGCCGCACGTCAGGCCATTCGTCGTCGATGATGCTGAAACGGACCGAGTTGCGCTTGCGCCCACTGGGCATAATCCGTTCGTGACGGACGATGCCTTCCTGCTGCGCGCCCAGACGCAGAATGGCCTGGCGAGAAGTCTCGTTCAGTTCATCGGTCGTGAACTGCACTCGCACGCAGCGCAGCTGATCGAACGCGTAAGAAAGCAACAGCAGCTTAGCTTCGGTATTGACGAAGGTCCTTTGCCAGGAAGCGGAGATCCAGGTGTGGCCAATCTCCAGCTTCCTGTTGTGGCGATCGATCTTCCAGAAGCGGGTCGAACCGACGACCTGTTCGAGCTTTATGAGTTCGATCACGAACGGCATCACCGTTCCGGCCGCCTGGCCTTCGAGGGCAGTGCGGATGTAGGCGTCGATGCTGGCGTCCGAGGGCACGACCGAGACGACGGAGTTCCAGAGCTGGCCATCGGCAGCGGCTTGAACCAGCGCCGGGCCGTCGGACGGCAGTAATGGGCGGAGCCGAATCCTTTCGCCGACGAGCGGTTTCATATACCTAGAGTAATTCTTCCTGGCGCACGCGGATGACCGGCGCCAACACCGTCGGCAACGCTTCGATGCGGGAGATCGCTGCATTGACATCGCGCTCCAGCGCATCGTGCGTCAGCATGATGATGTCGGTCTGATTCTCACCTTCGGACGGCTCGCGCTGGAACAAGGCGTCGATCGAGATGTTGCCGTCTGCGAGATTGCGCGCGATATCCGCCAGCACACCGGGCTGATCTGCCACCCGCATGCGGAAGTAGTACGAGGTCACCGTGTCTTCGACGCTGAGCCACGGCAACGCCGCCACGGCGTCAGGCTGAAACGCCAGGTGCGGCACGTGATTCTCCGGGTCTGCCGTGTGCAGCCGCGTGACATCGACCAGATCAGCGATGACGGCCGACGCAGTGGGCTCGGCGCCCGCACCCGGCCCGTAGTACAACGTCGTGCCGACCGCGTCGCCTTTGATCAGGATCGCGTTCATTGCCCCTTCGACGTTGGCGATCAGCCGCTGCAGAGGCACCAGCGTCGGATGGACGCGCAACTCGATGCCGGCCGTGGTGCGCTTGGTGATGCCGAGCAGCTTGATGCGGTACCCAAGCTGCTCCGCGTACTTGATATCTTCCTTGGCCAGATGCGAAATGCCTTCGGTATGGGCGGCGTCGATGTTGATCGGCACACCGAAGGCGATTGACGACAGGATCGCCAGCTTGTGAGCGGCATCGATGCCCTCGACATCGAAGGTCGGATCGGCCTCGGCATATCCAAGCCGCTGCGCCTGCTTCAGCGCGGTGTCGAAAGTGACTCCGCGTGAGCGCATCTCGGACAGGATGAAGTTGCTGGTGCCGTTAATGATGCCGGCAATCCATTCGATACGATTTGCGGTCAATCCTTCACGCAACGCCTTGATAATTGGTATGCCGCCCGCCACTGCTGCTTCGAAGGCAAGCATCACGCCGTTGGAGCGCGCAGCTTCGAACAGCTCATTGCCGTGGCGAGCGAGCAAGGCCTTGTTGGCAGTGACGACGTGCTTGCCGTGCGAAATCGCCTGCAGTGCCAGCGACCGCGCCGGCTCATGGCCGCCCATCAGCTCGACGACGATATCGATATCCGGATCACCGACGATGTCCGCGCAAAGTGTAGAGACGACCACTTGCGCACCAACGATCGCGCGCGCTTTCGCCAGATCGCGCACGGCGACGGACGCGACTTCAATTCCGCGACCGGCACGTCGCGCGATCTCGTTCTGATTGCGTTGCAGGACTTCGTAGGTACCGCGCCCGACCGTGCCGAGGCCCAGTAGACCGACGCGGATCGGCTTCACTACGCAGCGGCACGCGGAAGCAACGCGTCCTTCCGGAACATCTCTTTGATTCCGCGAACCGCCTGCCGAATCCGGTGCTCGTTCTCGATCAACGCGAAGCGCACATGCGAGTCGCCATAGTCGCCGAAGCCGACACCGGGCGATATCGCGACCTTCGCATCGGCCAGCACTTTCTTCGCAAACTCGAGCGAACCCATCGCCTGATAGGGCTGCGGCATTTCGGCCCAGATGTACATCGACGCCTTCGGCACTTCGACCATCCAGCCGGCTTCGTGCAGCCCGCGTACCAGTACGTCGCGCCGGCGCTGGTACTCGCGCCGAATATCTTCCACACACTGCTGCGGCCCCTCCAGCGCCGCGATCGATGCCACCTGGATGGGAGTAAACGTTCCGTAATCGTGATAGCTCTTGATGCGCGACAGCGCGGACACGAGATCCTTGTTGCCGACCATGAAGCCGATGCGCCAGCCAGCCATGTTGTAGCTCTTGCTCATCGTGAAGAACTCGACCGCGACTTCGCGCGCGTTCGGGACTTGCATGATCGACGGCGCGCGATTGTCAGCGTACGTGCCGTCGAAGGCGATGTCGGCGTAGGCAAGATCGTGCACGACATAGATGCCGTACTGCCGCGCCAGCGTGATGACACGCTGAAAGAAATCAAGCTCGACGCACTGCGCGGTCGGATTGCTTGGGAACCCGAGGATCATCATCTTCGGCTTCGGCAATGACTCGCGGATCGCCCGCTCGAGCTCGGCGAAAAAATCCACGCGGCCGTCCATCCGCACCGAGCGGATATCGGCGCCCGCGATGATCGCGCCGTAGATATGAATCGGATAGCTCGGGTTGGGCACCAGCACCGTGTCGCCGCGATCCAGCGTGGCGAGCATTAGATGCGCCAGGCCTTCCTTCGAGCCGATCGTGACAATCGTTTCCGAATCGGGATCGAGCTCGACGCCGTAACGGGCCTGATACCAATTCGCGATCGCGCGCCGCAGCCGCGGAATCCCGCGCGATACCGAGTAGCCGTGAGTGTCCTGCCGCTGCACCGCCTCGACCAGCTTGTCGACGATATGCCGTGGTGTCGGGCCGTCCGGGTTGCCCATGCTCATGTCGATGATGTCTTCGCCACGCCGGCGCGCGGCCATCTTCAGCTCGCCTGTAATGTTGAATACATACGGCGGCAGGCGCTTGATACGCGAAAAGTCGACCATGGCTGAAGTGTGAAAAGAGGCGGTTCCGGGCGCCGGATACGCGGAGATGCGTGCCTATAATGTACTCGAACACCTCCCTGAATTCCCTGAGGTTTCCTGAGGTTTTCAAGCAACTTGAAGCTGCACGCAGATACACCGACCTCGCAAAACACCGTCACTGCATACGGTCCAGGCTTTGTCGAAATCAACAGGGTTCGCCACACGACGAACCTGCTCGTGACGCCTGATCAGGTCGAACCGTGGCCCGTCGCAGGCTTCGACTCGCTCGATACTCGCGACTTCGAGCGGCTGCGGGATCTGAACAGCGAAGTGGTTCTCCTCGGCACCGGCTCGCGCCAGCGGTTTCCGCATCCGCAGCTCACCCGCGCGCTGGCCGATTCGCGCATCGGACTCGAGATCATGGATACGCAGGCCGCCTGTCGCACGTACAACATATTGATGGCCGAGAGTCGCAGGGTGGCCGCTGCCCTGATCGTTGAGGATTGATCGCACCGATGCCGCTCGCGCTCGACAGCACGGTTCCCGATTTCACGGCCGCCGCCACCGGCGGCGACTTCACGCTGTCCGAGCAGCGCGGCAAGACAGTCGTGCTTTACTTTTATCCGAAGGACAACACGCCGGGCTGCACGACCGAAGGCTCAGATTTCGCTGCGGCCAACGCGCGCTTCGCGAAAGCGAATGCGATCGTCGCCGGTGTTTCGCGCGACAGCCTGAAATCGCACGAAGGATTCAAGGCACGGATGCGGTTTCCGTTCGCGCTGATTTCCGATCCGGACGAAGAATTGTGCGAATTGTTCGGCGTGATGAAGATGAAGAACATGTACGGCCGGCAGGTGCACGGCGTCGAGCGCAGCACCTTCGTGATCGATGGCACGGGAACGCTGCGCAAGGAGTGGCGTGGTGTCAAGGTGCCGAACCACGTCGATCAGGTTCTGGCCTTTGTGCAGTCACTCGCCTGATGTTCAACGTAGTTCTGATGAATCAATTGCCCTGCTGATGCCGCTTCCGAAAGCACCGATCAAACCCGCTACGATTCTCGTAACGATTCCGTCCGACCCGGCGCGCGAGCCTTCGGTTATCGAGCGCCCGCATCCGGCCCCCGTGCCGATAGCGCGCACACCGGCCGCACCGCCTGCGCAATCGAGTCGACCCACACCATCGGCGCGGCTCAAGGTCGTCGAATCTGCGCCGGGCCCAGTGAAGGGCTCGACCAGGAAGCCGCGCTCCAACGGCGTGCCGCGACTGTTCGTGGTCGATACCAATGTGCTGCTGCATGACCCGACGAGCCTGTTCAGGTTCGAGGAACACGACGTGTACCTGCCGATGATGACGCTCGAGGAGCTCGATTCGCACAAGAAGGGAATGTCGGAAGTTGCTCGCAGTGCGCGCCAGGTTTCGCGCACGCTCGATTCGCTGGTGGCCGCGGTCAAGACTCCGATCGAAGAAGGCATTCCGCTTTCAGCGCTGGGCAACAAGGACGCCGCAGGTCGGCTGATCTTCCAGACGCAGGCCGTGATGGCTTCGCTGCCGGCGAGCCTGCCGGCCGGCAAAGCAGATAACCAGATACTCGGCGTAGTTCGTGCGCTCAAGGACCTGCACACGACGCGCGACGTGGTGCTGGTGTCGAAGGACATCAACATGCGTGTCAAGGCGCGCGTGCTCGGGCTGGCCGCCGAGGACTACACCAACGACAAGGTGCTCGAGGACACCGACCTGCTTTACACCGGCGTCCAACAGTTGCCAGCCAGCTTTTGGGACAAGAACGGCAAGGGCATGGAGTCGTGGCAGCACGGCGGCTTCACTTACTACCGGATCACGGGTCCCATCGTCGCAGGACTGCTCGTCAATCAGTTCGTCTATCTCGAAAACGGCACGAACTTCTACGCGCAGGTTCGGGAGATCCGTGCAAAGTCCGCGGTACTTCGTGTGCTGCGCGACTACACGCACGCGAAGAATGCCGTATGGGGCGTCACCGCGCGCAACCGCGAGCAGAGCTTCGCGCTGAATCTGCTGATGGATCCCGAGTGCGACTTCGTCACGTTGATCGGGCAGGCAGGCACCGGCAAGACGCTGCTGGCGCTTGCTGCCGGTCTATCGCAGACGCTGGAAACGAAACGCTTCTCCGAGATCATCGTCACGCGCGCAACCGTGCCGGTCGGCGATGACATCGGCTTTCTGCCGGGGACCGAAGAGGAAAAAATGGCGCCGTGGATGGGCGCGCTCGAGGACAATCTGGAAGTGCTGAACAAGACCGACGACAGTGCCGGCGAGTGGGGTCGCGCGGCCACCAACGACCTGATCCGCACCCGCATCCGGATCAAATCGTTGAATTTCATGCGCGGCCGGACGTTCATCAGCAAGTATCTGATCATCGACGAGGCTCAGAACCTGACGCCGAAGCAGATGAAGACGCTGGTAACGCGTGCCGGGCCGGGCACCAAGGTGATCTGCCTCGGCAATATCGCGCAGATCGATACACCGTATCTGACCGAAGGTTCGTCCGGACTCACCTATGTCGTCGATCGCTTCAAGGGCTGGCTGCATTCGGGACATGTGACGCTGCAGCGGGGCGAACGCTCGCGGCTGGCCGACCACGCGGCGGAGATTCTGTAGCGCTGTAGCGCGAAGCGGCTTCGTTGTGTTTCCGATTGCGCCGCCGATCGAGCCGATGCTCGCAAAGCTCGCAGATCAGCTGCCTGCCTCGCAGAGCTTTCTGTTCGAACCCAAGTGGGACGGGTTCCGCGCGATCGTCTTTCGCGGTAACTCCGAAGTGTTCATCCAGAGCCGCGATCTGCGACCGCTCGACCGTTACTTTCCAGAATTGCATGAAACACTGCTGGCAAGGCTTCCGCCAGGTTGCGTGATCGACGGCGAGATCGTCATCGCGACTCCCGAGGGGCTGGACTTCGACGCCCTGCAAATGCGACTCCACCCGGCTGCCTCGCGCGTTGCAAAGCTCGCGCGCGAAACTCCGTCATCGTTCGTCGCGTTCGACGCACTCGCGATCAACGGCCGCAACATGATGTCCGCTGCACAAAGCGAGCGCCGCGCGCTGCTGGAGCAACACCTGGGACTGGTCGAGCCACCGGCTCATCTGACACCGATGACCCGCGACCCGATGACGGCCGCGCAGTGGCTGCAGCAGTTCGAAGGCGCCGGTCTCGACGGCGTGATCGCAAAGCCGGCGCACGCTATCTATCAGCCGGGCAAACGTGTGTTGATCAAGGTAAAGCACGTACGCACCGCGGACTGTGTGCTGGCCGGCTTCCGGTGGCACAAGAGCGGCAAGGATGCAGTCGGTTCGTTGCTGCTCGGGCTATACGACGATCGAGCCGTTCTGCGACACGTAGGCGTGACCTCCGCATTCACGATGGCGATGCGCAAACAGCTTGCACTCGACCTGTTGCCGCTGCGCAAGGATGCGATGAAAGATCATCCGTGGCGCGAATGGGCGAGCGCCGAGGGCGAAGCTTCTCGCATGCCCGGTGCGCAAAGCCGCTGGAGCGCGGGCAAGGATCTCTCGTGGGAACCGTTGCGAATCGAGCGGGTGTGCGAAGTCAAATACGATCACTTGCAGGGCGATCGATTTCGGCACGCTGCCATTTTTCTCAGATGGCGGCCGGATAAGCGGCCGGGAGATTGCCGCTACGACCAGCTTGAAGTCACGGCACCTTACGAGCTCGAGAAGGTTTTCGGCGCGAGGCTTCCTCAGCGCTGACGCGCATTGCGTCGGGCTCGTCGTCCGGATCGAGCGGCTCCTGCGCC
Source organism: Burkholderiaceae bacterium (assembly GCA_041747615.1). Taxonomy (GTDB): domain Bacteria; phylum Pseudomonadota; class Gammaproteobacteria; order Burkholderiales; family Burkholderiaceae_F; genus JACCZX01. The sequence goes on from JBGTEW010000252.1 coordinate 11,202, forward strand.
GGCCTGAGGTGCTCGGGCACATGTTGAAGGTTGACGCGCATCCGAGTCCAGGTCGATGAACGGCCGCGCATCGAGTCAACCAGGATGTCGGCCGCAGCGAGATGCACAACGGTTTCCGGATGGCGCGCTTTCCAGCGTTCGAGTCCGGCGAGCGCGTCGTCCTTGCGCGATGAGCGTCCAATCTCGATCAGCGGATGCTTGCTCGCGCGTCGCGATGGCTGCACGCGCGGCGGCTCCCCGGGTTGTTTCTTGTACTGCGGCGGCCATGGCGCATCGCCAAGGCCGTCGTGTTCGTGGCGCGCCGACAGTTCGAGCAGCGCCTGCAGCGAGCCGGGATGAGCATCGATGCCAGCGTGCCGGTCGCCCAGCTTCGCGAATCGCGCGGGCATCGTTGCCAGCGTGAAATCGCCCGGGTCGCAGGTATCGACTTCGTCCCACGTCAGCGGAGCCGACACTCGCGCATCGACGGTCGGGCGCACCGAATAGGCGGCGGCCACCGTACGGTCTTTCGCGTTCTGGTTGTAGTCGATGAACACGCCGTGGCGCTCTTCCTTCCACCACTTGCTCGTTGCAATGGTCGGCGCGCGCCGCTCTACTTCGCGCGCCAGTGCCAGCGCTGCGCGCCTGACCTCATTGAATGTCCAGCGCCGCTCGATGCGGACATACACGTGCATTCCGCGTGAGCCTGAAGTCTTCGGCCAGCCAACGAGGCCAAAGTCACGCAATGTCGCATTCACCACGCGCGCCACTTCCAGCACGTGCGGCCATGTCACGCCTGGCACGGGATCGAGATCGACACGGAGCTCGTCCGGGTGATCGAGATCGTCCGCGCGCACCGGGTGCGGATGCAACTCGAGGCACGCAAGATTCGCCATCCAGGCAAGCGCTGCCGCATCTCGCGGCACCACTTCTTCCGCTTGCCTGCCCGAAGGAAAGCTGAGCGACACCACCTCGATCCATGATGGCCGCGAGGGTGGAGCACGCTTCTGAAAGAAGAACTCGCTTCCGATACCGTCCGGGTAGCGCACGAGAACATTGGGCCGACCACCCGCCCCGCGCAGCGCGCCTTCCGACACCGCGAGGTAGTACTGCACCAGATCGAGCTTCGTGTACCCGGCGCTGGGGAACAGCACTTTGCGCGGGTTCGTTATCGAAACCTCGCGCCCTTCGATCAACAGCAGTTCATGTTCGGTCTTCGGCATAAAACCCGGGGCGAGACCGCTCACTGCCCTTCAGGAGGCTGCCAGAGCTTGACCTGTTGCCTTCCGGATGGATGCCTAAGTGCGTCGTGTACCAGTGCCTCAGCGCAACCGGATCCTTTGCATTGAAAAAAATCCCGCCGATACCCGTTGCTCGCTTCATCGCGCCTCCGGGCCAGATCGACCACGCCGCGCTTCGACCTCGCGAAGAAAGCCTTCCTTGTCATGCGGCGAAACCATTATCCAGCGACCTCGTCCGTATTCAATTCGCAGCCGATCGAGCGACAGTGCCGGGCTCGACAAAGGGTTCGAAGTTGGTTTGATATTCGTGATTTCCGCGACCGGAATCCGCCATCTGAAAGGACCACTGCGAACAAGCAGCTCGCGCCGTTCAAAAGTGTAGTGCGTCGCGAGCAGAACCCACGCAGGCAGACCGATCGCCAGCACGGCAAACAAAGCGCCGTACCACCAGGAATAAGTAGAGGCACCCGCGTAGAAGGCACCCGCATAGAAACCAAGCGTCACGAATCCGATAACGCCCATCGCCAGAACGAGTACCACGAGCAGCCACTTATCGATCTTGGAGCGGTAAACCGTCTCCATAGCCTCACATCGGTTCCATTGGTCGGGCACCGAACATCCGCAGCGTCATCATGTGTTCATCCCGTGTTGATAGTAAGGTAAGCCGTGGTGCGGAAGGCTCAACGTTCGTCCAGTTCGTTTTCATTTCATTGCCGCACCGACAGCCTGACGAACAGGAATATCCGTCGGCTCGAACTCATGCAGGCAGAAAACGTTGATTCCGAGGGTGTCCGGTGTGACGCGCTTGCGATGAAACGGATAGATGCCACAGACCTTGCAGAAGAAATGACGGGCAGTCCTGGTATGAAACTGATATTCCGTGAGTGACTCGGCGCCCGCAAGCAGCTTGAACTTGCTCTCGTGCACCTTGACCATCAGAGCGTTCTTCCTGCGACAGATCGAGCAGTCGCAGTTAGTCAGTTCCGGAAAGTCCGTTTCAATCTCAAAACGGACCGCGCCGCAGTGACAACTGCCCAGGTACTTCTGCATTGGCCGCGTGCTCATATCTCGCAACAGACCGCGTGGCTGACGAACGACTGGAGCCGAGCCGCGAAAGCGGTGGCGGATTCGCTCCGGGCCTCCCGCAAAGAGTTAGCTGTCACCTTGGCAGCACCGTGAATGAAACGCTATTCGATGAAACCGGCGTGTCCCTCCAGTCTGGCTGCAATGCCACGGTCGCCGAATAGTCGCCAGGTGGCAACTTTGCCAACACAAACGGCGTCCCACGATGCTCGAACGACACGCGCTGATCAGGGCCCAAGAGCTCATAGGCGGAATCGCTGGTCGGGCCGGGATCGGAAATCATGCGCGGGACATCCACCTGCTTACCGTTCCGAGTCACTCGAATCCTGGCGTAGTTGTCGCGAAGATCGCCTCGAGCAGCGAATTTCATGATGCGCACTGAAGTGCCAACCGCTCTTACCTCCACGACAAACCGAGGCGTCTCACCGCTCTTGACGACCTGCTGCTGCGGCGAAAGCGTGACCACCACTCCACTGGCCCAAGCAAACGTTGTCGTCGCAAGAAGTGCCGTCAGGATTGCCACGCGCCTGAGACGCCGAGTGAGCGGAAGATCAACGGCCGGGAAGCAAGCTTTGGGCATGGTAGGCATCACTCCATCACTCGTTTTGCATCGTGCAGTGTTCAAACTCGACGTGCCCCTCGAAAACCTCTGGCGGCGTAGTACGACTGCGCGCCGTTGTGGTACACGAACACCCTGCCGTAACGGCGATCACAGAAGAGGGCTCCATCGCGATACCCATCTCGGCTGCCATCTCCACTGCGCTGCTCTCGGGTTTGTGCTCCTTCCGAGATTCAAGCGCTCCGCGGTCATAGCAGACACTCCTGCGCCCCACAGGGCTCTCTGGGCAACAATCGAAGAACGTGTACATGCCCGGCTTCTGGTCGTGGGCAACGACGTCGGGCTCTCCGCCCGTTGAATCCATCTCACGTAGCGACCTCATCGCCTCGGGACTGCCTTCGAGTTTGGCTCGAACGTCAGACCATGCAATTTCTCGATGACGGTGCATGTTCTTCGTGAACCGCGCCTCCAGTGTGCGTAGCAGCTCTTCCTGTTCTTGCTTCTTCAAAGGCTAGTCTCCAGTACCGCCCGCGCGCGGATCGCGGACGCCGTCAAGACTTGAGGAACCAACGCCTTCGCCCCGTCGAATCACGCTGAACGAGCCGTCCGTCTCCAGTACGACCGCCTCTGCATCCGAAAGGCCGGCTAGCCCAGCCGCGCGGACAGCCGCCCGGATCTCATCGTGTGTAACGCGTACTTGCCGAAGGGCCGACGGCAAGAAGTCGCCGCGGTGTAGCAACATCAACGGCTCCCCAGTAACGAGTTGCCGCACCCAGCGCGCCCGGACGCTGGACCAAGTAACCACGAATTGCAGTCCCACCAACAGGGCGAAGGCTAGTGCCCCGTCGGCCAGCGCGACGTCCTTGGTTAGCAGCACGGTCGCCAGTGTCGATCCAAGGGCGACGGTCACGACGAAGTCGAAGGCGTTCATCTTCGACAACGTGCGCTTTCCCGAGAACCGCAGAAAGAGGAGCAACGTGACATACGCCAGCACCCCAACGACCAGGGTCCGTAACAAGCTCTGCCAGCCGCTGAAGAAAAACTGCTCCATGCCCGTCTCCGCCGCCTAACGTTCCGGTTTTGCCGCACCGGATTGAGCGCGCAGCGGCGAAGCGAAGGTGTCGGCCAACAACCGGCTGTTAGGCGGCACTCTCGCCCTGATTCGCGCCTTCACCGTCAAAGCACCACCGTCACGCGCAGGAACGTCGCGGGAATGGAAGTCATGTCCTTGCGTGAGCTCTTGTTCTGCGTCTTGAATAGGTCCTCCAGCTGTCTCTGCAGATCGGCAACGCGCCCGCTCTTGTCTGCGGCTTCGAAAGCATTCATGGTCGGCCCGTAGTAGTTCTTGAACCGTCCGACAAACTCCTCTGGCGTGCCGGGAGAGTTGAAGGTAAAGGTGTCACGCGCGAAGGATATTTTCTCGGCCGGAAGTCCGGCAGCGACAAAGCGCTCGGTGACGTTGCTCTCGACGCCCCAGGTCATCGGGCTGACGAAGCCTTCAGGCGGCGGCGGCGTGAACGCCGAGCTGATCTTCAGGATCTGTGCGACCAGCGTCGGATCGTTGGGAATCCAGTTGACCATGATGATGCGTCCCCCGGGCCGGGTGACGAGGACCATTTCTTTCGCTACATCGAATGGCTTGGGCGCGAACATCGCTCCGAAGATGCTTACAAGCAGGTCGAAGCTCCGATCCTGCAGTCCCTGCATGTTGGAGGCATCGCCTTCTTGAAACGTGCAGTTGGCGAGACCCAGCTCCTTTGCGCGCTTGTTGCCCGCGGCGACGAGGTTGCTCGCGATGTCGACGCCCAGTACGTCCGCGCCGCGTTTCGCCGCAGGGATGGCGGTGGTGCCGTCACCGCATCCGAGATCCAGCACCTTGAGGCCTTTCGTGATGCCGAACTTGTCGACGAGCGCCTCGCCGCTTTCGCGCATGGTCTCCGCGATGCGCGTGAAGTCGCCCTTTTCCCATAGTGCCTTGTTCGGATTCATCTAATCGCTCCTTCTTCGGTGGTTCACGGTTAGTGACGGTATCCAAGTTAGCGCTGCCGCCGTGTGCGCGTCGGTTTGACGCCTAACGAATGATATGGACTGCCGCTACCCGGAGTGTGGCGGGTAGTGCGATCGTTGAGGTAGGTGTGTTCAACATCACTTCAGGAGAGGCAGCCATGAGTGAGATTACGACCGTTGGGATCGATCTGGCAAAGAACGTATTGAGTGTGCATGGGGTCGATGCGCACGGCAAGGCAGTGCTACGCAAGAGCTTGAGCCGCAGCAAGGTGCTTGAGCTGATGGCGCAACTACCGGCCTGCCGAGTGGGAATAGAGGCTTGCGCAGGAGCACACGAGCTCGCACGCACCCTGCAGGCGCTGGGCCACAACCCCAGGATCATGGCGCCCAAGTTCATCGTGCCCTACCGCAAGAACCAGAAGAACGACGGCAACGATGCCGAAGCGATCTGTGAAGCGGTCGATCGACCGAACATGCGCTTTGTGCCGATCAAGAGCGCCGAGCAGCAGGCGGTGCTGGTGGTGCATCGGGTACGCAGCGAGTTAGTGGAGTCACGCGGGGGTCTGATCAACCAGGTGCGCAGCCTGCTCACCGAGTTTGGCATCGTCATGCCGCAGGGTCGCTTTGCCTTCCAACCCGACAACTCGGAGCGCAGCGATGACCTCGGCGCTAACGGACATGAGGGCTAAGACCGAGTTGAGCGTCCGGCCACAATGACCGTGCCGCGGCCAGACGCGGCCCACGATGTCTCACGGTCCGCTTCAATGATGGGATGGACTCCTCCCGATTTTTTGTCGGCATCATCGTGCCAGCTGGCCTCATGTGGTGGGGTGTCAGCATCAACCAGAAGGAGTCCGAGATGAATGCTACTTCTTTGCGGTCGGTGGTGGGAGTGGATCTGTCG
>JBGTEW010000253.1:0-3009 GCA_041747615.1 Burkholderiaceae bacterium
CGGTGAGCCGATCGCGATGACCCACTCGCCAACCCTGATCTTGTGTGGATCGCCGATTCGCACCGCCGGCAGGCCGGTGGCCTCGATCTTGAGCAGTGCCACATCGGTGCGCGTATCGCTGCCGATCACCTTGGCCTTGAACTCGCGGCGGTCGGAGGTGGTGACCGTGATGTCATCGGCCCCTCGCACCACGTGTGCGTTGGTCATCACATAGCCGTCAGGCGACAGGATGAAACCGGAGCCCAGGCCGCGTGGCAGGTCGCGCCGCGGGGCAGGCTGCTGCGGGCCCTGGCGTGGCTGCGGTTGCTGCGGAGGATTCGGGAAGAACCGACGGAAAAATTCGAACATCGGATCGTTCTCGTCGATGTCCGGAAACGGCAGTGCACTCTGGCCGGTGCCGGCGCGCGCGGTCGTGCGAATACCCACGACCGCGGGCCCGGCGCGATCGGCCAGATCGGCGAAATCAGGCAATACTTGTATCGGCGCCGAGCCAACGGTCGGTTGCGCCGATACGCTCGAACTGAATTGAGGCACCGACGTTATTGCCAATGCGCCCAAGGCAAGGGCGAACACCGCAACAGCAAACTTGCGAGCCATACTCTCTTCCTTAGTTAGTAAATGGCGGCGCGTCTAGCGCGCTCCACGAAACTCAACCGACCCGGCTACCTCGCGCACCGTGGACGGCGGCACTTCGCCCACGACGGTCACCAGCGAATCACCCATCCGGCGCGAATAAGCTGAAGTCGGACCATGGGTTTGCAGCGCGTTGGCTGACGGCGACGGCACGCCTGACGCCAGAGCCACGCCGGCCGAGTGGGGCTCGATGAATACGGAGATGGTTGCCAGTCCATCCGAAAAGACCGCCTGCATGGCATCAGAGGGCCCGATGCGGCGTGACACTTCGCGTGTCTTGCGAAACCCGGCAGGCGCGGGAACCGTCCACCCGTGTTTCGCCAGATCCGTCTTTTGATGCTCGCTGCGTTCAATAGACCAGCCGTCGGTCGACCATGATGGACGCAGCTTCGCGCGATCGATTCGCTGTCCGATGCGGACATCGGAAAACGCGATCTGCTCGATGACCTCCTGCCGCTTGTTCAGCGTCTGCGCCTTCAAAAGCAACCCGCTCGCACGGTCGACCCACAGCCGGTATCCGTAACGCGCGTCGTCCTTCGGTTCCAGCACCAGCATCTGGCACTCGATGCCGGCCACGCGCTCGACGTCGCCGAGGGTCAAGTGGTAGCGCTCCAGAATCTCCTCCGGCGAAGCGCTCGACAGGCCGGGAAACGACTCCTCGACCTTGCGCTGGCTGACCACGATGCGACGTGCATCCGGAATCAGGCACTGAACCTGATCGCTTGTTTCCGAACGGCGACGAATGTATTCACGCGGCTTGCCATCGAGCCGCTGAATAAGCTCGTGCGAATACGTGCCGTCGAACAAATGGGTGGCCTTCGACGAGCGCATCTCGCCCCCCGCCTGGTAGACGATCGTGCCTTCGTAGTTCACTTTCTGCGCCGCCAGCTGGAGCGCGTGAATCCATTGAACATCCGTGCGGGATCGTGTTTCCTGGCCCGGCGCCGCACTGCTTAACAGGGTTCCGGTTATGACTAAAAACGCCGCTGCAAAGCCTCTCGCGCGACTCACTGTCCTGAGCGTCAAGCCTGCCTGCACGATTATCGGCCCTCGTCAGAGCGAAGATAAACTGCGGCACGCGGTACTACTGAATTGGCAGTCAGCTCATGATGGGCTGCCAGGTACGGGTTCAGAGACCGGCGCGCATTGGCAATCGTGGGCAATGCCTTCAGCGCTGCAGCATCAGAGGCTGACGCTTCCACGGCCATCGGGGCAACACTCTTTGCGATCGACATCGTCTCGGGTGCCCGCAGCAGCGGGATCGCGACAAACCCGACCGCAGCCACCGACGCCGCCACTGCAACCCCCGGAATCCAGTAGCGGCGCAGGGCCGACGGGGCACGCGCAGCGCGGGAAGCAAGTATCGTCGGCTCGGCTTTGATTGCCGCGGCGACCCGCTCGCAGAAGCCCTCCGAATCGCATGCAGCGACCTCATTCGAACGCAGTGCATCACCGACCCGGTGCAGTTCGTGCCACTGGCGCCGCAAGGCAGCGCTGGCGCACAACGCGGAAACGGCCAAGTCGGCTTCAGTCCGGTCCATCTCACCGTCCAGCAGAACCGACACCTGTTCGGTCGTTACCGTGACGGAAACACTATCCTCAGCTTGCTTCATCATTGGTCACCAACGCTTGTCTTTAGCAGTATCCAATATCGGTCTCAGTTCCAGAGCAATCGCTTCGCGCGCCCGGAAAATACGCGACCGCACCGTGCCGATCGGACACTGCATCGATTCGGCAATTTCCTCGTAACTCAATCCTTCCAGCTCGCGCAGCACAATAGCCGTTCGGAGATCCTCCGGCAGCTGATCGATCGCCCGATTGACCGCTTCGGCCACTTCCTTCGTCAGCAGCATCGAATCCGGCGTATTCAGGTCTCTTAGGTGGTCGCCATCGTCAAAAGTTTCCGCATCTTCGATGTCGGTTGGGGTTGAAGTCGGCGCGCGGCGACCCTGTGATACGAGGTAGTTCTTGGCCGTGTTGATGGCGATCCGGTACAGCCACGTGTAAAACGCGCTGTCCCCGCGAAAATTCGGCAATGCCCGATAGGCCTTGATGAACGCTTCCTGCGCCACGTCTTCGATCTCGGCCTGGTCGCGGATCAGGCGCGACAGCAGCCGAAAGATCTTGCGCTGATACTTGATCACGAGCAGATCGAAAGCGGCTTTGTCTCCGCGCTGCACCCGCTCGACGAGCTGCTGATCGATATCGCGGTCAGACATCAGCGCCACTCGGACCGGGGCAGAACGCGCAATCAGGAATCCGAAAATGCGCCACCGCGAGTCCGTTTTGATGGTTGGTCATTGTTGTGCCGCCCTGCCCTTCCCCAACGCAGGTGGACCCAAAGCTGCCGAAAGACGGCAGGCGGCACTGAATCCG
>JBGTEW010000254.1:0-11209 GCA_041747615.1 Burkholderiaceae bacterium
GACACCGCCTACGCACAGTCCCAGCTGGCCGAGGCAGCCAATATTCTGAACGAGCACTACGCCGGGCTTTCGTTCAACGATGCCCGCACCCGGCTGCATGCCGAGTTGCGCGAGCTCGGGGCGGATATCACGCATCTGTTGCAGGCGGCGGTGCAGGCAGGCAGCGACGCCGCTGCCGAGTCCGAGCCGGTGGTGATCTCCGGTGAGCGGAACCTGCTGGGACTGAATGACCTGTCAACCGACATGGCTAAGCTGCGTCGCATGTTCGACCTGTTCGACCACAAGACGCGGCTGATCCAGTTGCTGGACACGTCGATCGGCGCGCATGGAGTGCAGATCTACATCGGCGGCGAGTCGCAAACGGTGCCGTTCGACGACCTGAGCATGGTGGTGGCGCCGTATGAAGTCGACGGCAAGGTTGTCGGTACGCTTGGCGTGATCGGTCCTACACGCATGTCGTACGAGCGCGTGATTCCGATTGTCGATATCACCGCGAAGCTGCTGACGAACGCGCTGTCGCAGGCCTAGTGGCCTATAACAGCCAATTCGAAAGTGCCTTGCGTGTCTGGACGGCCGACTGCTTTGTCGCTCGCCTTGCGCGTATGCGTCGGCTACGCGACGCGGCTCGCTTCGCGCATTCGGCGCGCCCAGACACGCCTTTCCCTTCCGAATCGATTGTTACAGGCCACTAGTCGATTCATCCGGCCGGAGGCAACTCGTCATCGCGCGCGAGCGGCGACTCGGGTTCGGCGTAGAAGTACACACCGAAGCGCATCCGCATGGCCTGATCGCCACCCAGCCGCCGGTCGCGCTCGACGCTGTCGGTGGCAAGACCCGCCATCCGACGCAGCGCTGATTCCCAGATCCGGCGAGAGAGATCCTGTAGCGCCCGGATCGATTCCGCCCCGAGCGCTTCAGCAGACATGCTTTGTTCGAGAAACAGGCTGGGGTCGCCGGCGCATGCCTCGTAAAGATTCGATTCGATCGCAGCCAGGTGATCGTGCACGTTGCGGGTGACCTCAAGCAGGGTCTCGACGAAGCTGCTATCAGCGAGCCAGCGATCGCTGTGCAGGTGCGCAACATCGTCGGTTACCTCGATGACGCCGAGCCGCGATAGTTCTTCGAGCACGGCGCGACTATGCAAATCGCGCGATACCGATTGCGTCAGCTGCTCGAAAGACGGAGGATCGACGCTGCCAGCGCCGTTGCGAAGTGGCAGCGCGCGTGGCAAACCATCATCATCGACGTAACGAGCGTCGTTGGCCCAGCGCGCGATCACCTCGCCGGCAAGCGAGAGCAGGCGGTCGGTCTTGCGCGGCTGGATCTCGGACATCATGGCGCGGACATCCTTGCGGTGCACGCCGGACACGATGCTGATCGCAGAATCGCTGATGCGCCTTCCCGATGTGGATAGCTCTGCGTGTGCGGCACGCAGGAAAATGGGTTTCAGTGACGCGACGAATTGAGGGTAGGTGACCCCGTTGGCGACCAGAACCTTCACCAGCGGCACCAGCATTGCGAGGCTCTGATCCAGCAGGACGTCCGAGCGCGCCCTTCCTGCCTGCTGCGACGGCCCTTCGGCTGACTGTTGCTGGGCCGCGCTGTTGTCGGATTCCCGCGCGGAAAGGTTTTGATCGTCGGGAACTTCCGCACTCATGGGAATTTGAATCGAGCAGTCCGCACCGGATCAACTCCTTAGAATGCGTTGCGCGGCCATTCCGGTAATCGCTCAAAAGAACCTATAACCATGCCGTTTTCAGCGGAACCCCAGTTTGTTCATGGGTCATCAGGTCGCACGGCGGTGCTGCTCGTCAATCTGGGGACGCCGGATTCGCCAAACGCGGGCGACGTCCGCCGTTTTCTGCGGGAGTTTCTGAGCGATCCGCGCGTCGTCGAGATTCCGAGGCTTCTTTGGTGGCCGATCCTTTATGGCATCGTGCTGCCGCTGCGACCCCGCAAGACCGCAGTCAAATACGCGGCCATTTGGACGGATCAAGGCTCTCCCCTGCTGGTGCACAGCCAGCAACAGGCGCAGCTGCTGCGCGGATATCTCGGAGAGCGCGGGTTTGACGTCGACGTTGCGCTGGCGATGCGTTACGGCCAACCGTCGGTGCCCTCGATCGTTCGGCTGCTGCAGCAGGGACGGGTCGAACGCGTGCTCCTGATGCCAATGTATCCGCAGTACTCGGCGTCGACCGCCGCATCGGTATTCGATGCCGTCAGCGCTGAACTCAGAACCGTGCGCAACGTGCCGGAGCTGCGCTGGATCAGGGGCTTTCATGATCATCCCGCATACATCGCCGCATTGAAGCGGTCGGTTCTCGATCACTGGAAAAAATTCGGACCGCTCGCCGCCGGCGAGCGGCTCGTCATCAGCTTTCACGGGGTTCCGAGGCGAACATTGCTGCTGGGCGATCCGTATCACTGTGAATGCCAGAAGACCGGCCGCTTGCTGGCTGAATCGCTCGGCCTGGCCAAGGGTGACTACGTGATCACGTTTCAATCTCGCTTTGGGCGCGCCGAGTGGCTGCAGCCATACACCGCGCCGACCTTGCGCGAGCTTGCGCAAAGCGGTGCCGGTCGGGTCGACGTGATCTGTCCCGGTTTCACGGTCGATTGCCTCGAGACGCTGGAGGAGATTGCCATCGAAGGTCGGGACGAGTTCCTTGCGGCCGGCGGCAAGGAGTTGCGCTACATCCCGTGCCTGAACGGCTCGCCCGCCTTCATTGCCGCGTTAGCCGACATTGCGCAGCAGAACATGCAGGGCTGGCCGATAGCGCGCGCGGAGGCCGAGGAACGCGAGGCCGAAGCACAAAGAAGCCGCGAACGGGCGCGGCTTCTGGGAGCGACGCTGTAGGCGCCTAAGAGCGCGCCGAGCGCAGCGTCAGTGCGTTGCCGTTGACTCTGACAATATCTCCGACACTGAAAGCGGCCGCTGTCTGCTGCACCGTGCGGATCGAGCCGTCGAGCATCTGGACTTCGACAACGTACGAGGGTGCTGCTTGCGTGGTTTGGCGGACCGCTACCACCGTTCCGCATTCGGCGCACGCGTACGCCACGACTTTTTCGCGCGGCGCTGTTGGCCTGGCGTGGGAGTTGATCAGCAGAATCATCGAGATCGCTGCCAGGCCGATAATCATCAGCGGGGTCTGTGCACTGAACGTATCGCGGGGCCGCATGCCACCTCCGACAGTTTTCTTCGGCGTCAGGGTCGATAGGATCGAATCGCTGTGCATGCCCGCTTTGTAGCGGGCGGTGCCGGTTGACGCATAGATCATCCGATCCCATGTTCCGGCGAAGGCGCTCAGCCGATACCGGTTGGGAACTAAATCCGGCTGCTGCGACTTGAAAACCCTGCTGTTGACCCAACATCTTTTAACTCGTTGAGTAAAAACAGATTTTTCGGAGGAGCGATGCACGATCCGGATCAATTTCCGGCCAACGAAGTGCTCGATGAAGCGCGGTCAACTGGCGCTGAGGAAGGGCCCGGCGCGCAATCGCTCGGCTCGGTAACCGCGGCGGAAGTTGAGGGCGAGTTGCAGCAGGCACTGGCCCAGGCCAACGAGAACTATGACCTGTTCGTGCGCGCCAAGGCCGAGACCGAAAATGTTCGCCGCCGGGGCCAGGAGGATGTGGCGAAAGCCTACAAGTTCGCAATCGAATCGTTCGCCGAGAGCCTGGTTCCAGTAGTCGATTCGCTCGAGAAGGCGCTGCAGGCACAGGACGCACCTCCCCAGGCAATGCGAGAAGGTGTCGAGCTGACCTTGCGCCAGTTAAAGAGCGCGTTCGAGAAGAGCAGCCTGAAAGAGATCGATCCCGCCGGCCAGAAGTTCGACCCGCATTTTCATCAGGCGATCTCGATGGTGCCGGCCCCGGAGGGCGTGGCACCGAATCACGTGGTGAGCGTGCTGCAGAAAGGCTGGTTGATTGCCGACCGCGTCTTGCGGCCGGCGCTGGTCACGGTCGCGCAACCTTGAACTTCATCACACTTACCTTACATCGGTAGCAGCAGAACTTAGGACTTGAGGACACAAAAATGGCAAAGATCATCGGCATTGACCTGGGCACGACCAACTCATGTGTCGCCATCATGGAAGGCGACACGGTGCGCGTGATCGAGAATCAGGAGGGCGCACGCACGACGCCGTCGATCGTCGCGTATCAGGAGGATGGCGAGATTCTCGTAGGCGCGTCGGCCAAGCGGCAGGCGGTCACCAATCCGAAGAACACGCTGTATGCGGTCAAGCGGCTGATCGGCCGGCGCTTCGATGAGAAGGAGGTGCAGAAAGACATCAAGCTGATGCCGTATTCGATCGTCAAGGCTCCCAATGGCGATGCCTGGGTCGAAGTGCGTGGCAAGCAGATTGCGCCGCCGCAGGTCAGCGCGGAAGTTCTGCGCAAGATGAAGAAAACCGCCGAGGACTATCTGGGCGAGCCGGTGACCGAAGCGGTGATCACCGTGCCGGCATATTTCAATGACTCGCAACGACAGGCAACGAAAGACGCGGGCCGGATTGCGGGTCTCGACGTCAAGCGCATCATCAACGAGCCGACCGCGGCAGCGTTGGCATTCGGACTCGACAAGACCCACAAGGGCGACCGCAAGATCGCGGTTTACGACCTCGGCGGCGGCACGTTCGATATTTCGATTATCGAGATCGCCGACGTCGATGGGGAAAAGCAATTCGAAGTGCTGTCGACCAACGGCGACACTTTCCTTGGCGGCGAAGACTTCGACCAGCGCATCATCGATTACATCATCGGCGAGTTCAAAAAAGAGCAGGGCGCGGATCTCGGCAAGGACGTGCTCGCTCTGCAACGTCTGAAGGACGCGGCGGAAAAAGCCAAGATCGAGCTGTCGTCGAGCCAGCAGACCGACATCAATCTGCCGTACGTGACCGCCGATGCCTCGGGTCCGAAGCATCTGAATATCAAGCTGACGCGCGCCAAGCTCGAGTCGCTGGTCGAGGAGCTGATCGCGAAGACGATCGAGCCGTGCAAGATCGCGATCAAAGATGCCGGTGTGAAGACGACCGACATCGACGACGTGATTCTGGTCGGTGGCATGACTCGGATGCCGAAGGTGCAGGAGAAAGTTCAGGAATTCTTCGGCAAGGAACCGCGCAAGGACGTCAATCCTGATGAAGCCGTCGCAGTCGGCGCCGCAATTCAGGGGCAGGTGCTGTCGGGCGAGCGCAAGGACGTGTTGCTGCTCGATGTGACCCCGCTGTCGCTCGGTATCGAGACGCTGGGCGGCGTGATGACCAAGATGATCCAGAAGAACACGACGATTCCGACCAAGTTCCAGCAGACGTTTTCGACGGCTGACGACAACCAGCCGGCGGTGACGATCAAGGTGTTTCAGGGCGAGCGCGAGATGGCGGCCGGCAACAAGCTGCTCGGCGAGTTCAATCTTGAAGGCATCGCACCGGCGCCGCGCGGCATGCCGCAGATCGAAGTCGCGTTTGATATCGATGCCAACGGCATTCTGCACGTCGGTGCGAAGGACAAGGCGACCGGCAAGGAAAACAAGATCACGATCAAGGCCAACTCGGGTCTGACCGAAGCCGAGATCCAGGCAATGGTCAAGGATGCCGAAGCCAACAAGGCGGAGGATCACAAGCGTTTCGAGCTGGCACAGGCGCGCAACGCAGCGGATTCGAGCGTGCACCAGATTCGCAAATCGCTGACCGAGCATGGCGACAAGCTCGAAGCGGGCGAGAAGGAATCGATCGAAGCTGCGATCAGGGATGTCGAAGAGGCGCTGAAGACCGACGACAAGGATGCGATCGAGGCCAAGACCACAGCCTTGATGACTGCTTCGCAGGAGCTCGGCGAGAAGATGTATGCCTCCAGCCCCGAAGGCGCTGGTGCATCAGCCGCTCAGCCTGAAGAGGCCGCCACTGCCGAAGCGAAAAATGACGACGTAGTGGATGCGGACTTCAAAGAGGTGAAGCGCGGCTGATGCAGTGAAACGTGAAAGGTGAAATGTGAAACGTGGGCATCGAGACCTGCGAGCTTGGCAACAAGCGATTGAACTGGTCGAGGAAGTCTACAAGTTCACTGAAGCGTTTCCGAGGGAGGAAACTTACGGCCTCGCGCAGCAAATGCGGCGCGCGGCCGTTTCTGTTCCAAGCAATCTAGCCGAAGGGTCAGCTCGTAAGGGCACAAAGGAATTGATTCAGTTTGCGTCGATTGCCGTGGGCTCGCTGTCCGAGCTCGATACTCAGGTCGAGGTTGCTAAGCGGCTCGGTTTTGCCCGATCGACAGCGCAGCTGCAATTTCGCTTGGATGAAGTGACAGCTCTTATCCTCGCACTCATAGCCGCGCTTAAGCGTAAAACGCCGTAGCCACATTTCACATTTCACATTCACTAAATGGCTAAGCGGGACTATTACGACGTCTTGGGCGTCAGCAAAGACGCTTCGGACGAGGACATCAAGAAGGCTTATCGCAAGCATGCGATGAAGTATCACCCGGATCGCAACCAGGGTAAGGGTGACGAAAAAGCGTCGAAGGTTTCCGAAGAAAAATTCAAGGAAGCCAAGGAAGCCTACGAGATGCTGTCCGACCCGCAGAAGAAGGCGGCGTACGACCGCTTCGGCCACACGGGAGTCGATCCGAACATGGGCGGCTTTGGTCGCAGCGCCGGCGGCGAGAATTTCGGCGGTTTCGCCGACGCATTCGGCGACATCTTCGGCGACATCTTCGGCGGCGGTGCCGCTGGCCGCGCCGGTGGGCGCCAAGGCGTCTATCGCGGTGCCGATCTGCGCTACAGCATGGAGCTCACGCTCGAGCAGGCAGCAGCCGGGTACGCGACCGACATTCGCGTCCCCAGCTGGGAGGTTTGCGAAGTGTGCAAAGGCTCGGGAGCGAAGGCCGGAACCAGTGCAAAGACGTGCGGCACTTGCAACGGCTCAGGCAACGTTCGCATGACGCAGGGATTCTTTTCGATCCAGCAGACGTGCCCGACATGCCGCGGCGCCGGCAAGGTGATTGCCGATCCATGCGCCAGTTGCAGTGGCGCCGGCCGCATCAAGCAGAACAAGGTGCTCGAAGTCAGCATTCCGGCCGGTATCGACGAAGGCCAGCGCATTCGCTTAAGCGGCAAGGGTGAGCCCGGCATGAACGGCGGCCCACCGGGCGATCTGTACGTTGAGATTCACCTTAAGCAGCACGAGGTGTTCCAGCGTGATGGCGACGACCTTCATTGCGAAGTACCGATCGGGTTTCCAACAGCAGCGCTGGGCGGCGAGATCGAAGTGCCCACGCTCGGCGGCAAGGCGAGCATCAATGTCACCGAAGGTACGCAGACCGGCAAGACGTTTCGCCTGCGCGGCAAGGGCATCAAGGGCGTGCGCGCGAGCTATCCCGGCGATCTGTACTGCCACATCGTGGTCGAGACTCCGGTGCGGTTGACCGACAAGCAGAAGAAACTGCTGCGCGAGTTCGACGCGTCGTTGACCGACGGCGGCGACCGGCATTCGCCGCGCTCGAAGAGCTTCGTCGATCGGATGAAAGGGTTTTTTACCGCAGAGTAGTGCGGTCAGAGAACCATCTTCGCGCCTGCGATCAAAAGGACGGCAGCCAGTGCCTGCCTCATCGCGTTGTTCCCCAATCGGCGCGAACCATAGGTCGCACCAATCAGCCCGCCGACGATAACGGCTGCGACCCAGTAAGGAAGTGCTTCGGGCAGCGTCGGTTGTCGGCTGAGAAGCCCGAGCAGGCCCGAGATCGAATTGACCAGCACGAACGCGGCGGTGGGTGCCGCACCGTCGCGCACGGTGGCCCAACCGGTCAGCACCAGAAGCGGGCTAAGGAAGATACCGCCGCCGACGCCAGTCAAGCCTGATAACAAACCGATAACGGCACCCAGCATCAGCGCGAGCGCAAGTGGTGGCGGGCCTTTGATCGCACGCGCTCGTTTGCTGGCATTCAACGTCTCGATAAACAGGCGGACTGCCGAGAACAACAGAACGCAGCCGACCAGCACGCCGAACCATAGGACAGGGAGCTGAATTCGGCCGCCGATAAACGCCATCGGAACGGCCGTAATGGCGAACGGCCAGAAGAGCCGCCAGCGAAACCCGTTGGCGCGGGAAAATTTGTACAGCGATATCGACGCCACCGCGATATTCATCACCAGCGCGGTCGGCCGCATCAGAGCCGGTGCCACACCAAACAGGCCCATCGCGGCCAGATACCCGGATGCGCCACCGTGTCCGACTGACGAATACAGAATAGACGCTGCAAAAAACAGCGCCCCGAGCAGCAGCGCTTGTTCAGCAGCCATCACGCGAGGATTAGCGGATCGAGTACCCGGTGGGCCGCCACAGGCCGTCCTCGAAAGCGAGTGTGACCAGTTCTTCGGCGCTTTCCTTCTTCTCGAAATTGGTGAGGAACCGGACAGTCACGTACTCGCCGTCGGGAGCGCCAGGCAGATAGGGTTTGAAGGCGGCAGCATCAACCTTGCGCGACTTCACCGCGCCGAAGGGCGCGCGCGTGGTTGGCAGCGAACTGACCCATTGCTCGCGCGTGACGCGCTCGCGAAAAAGTTGCGCGCACTGCTCCCACGCCTTTGAGTATGCGCCGTCATCAATCAGGCCGAGCCACTTCTCCGCTGACGCCTGTGCGGCCAGCTCCTTGAACGTGTTAGAGGAATCGGGGCCGGGGCCCGGCAGAGTGACTGATCCTCCCGATGGGGCCAAAGGCGCCGATTTACCCTGCGCGTGTGCGGCATCAACGCCCACCAGCAGGATCGAGAGGAAAAGCAAGCAGAGCGCAGTCATCGGGTGTCAGCTTGGGACATAGGCCAATCGGATGTACAGCGGCGCAAACGGCGCGGCTTGCGTGAGGTCGATCAGCGATTCGCGCGCGAGTTCCAGCAACGCCAGAAAGTGCACGATCGCGACCGCCACGCCGCGTGCAGGGTCGAACAGGTCGCCGAACTCGATGAACCGCGCACCTTGCAGTTTTTTGAGAATCAAGCTCATGTGTTCGCGCACCGACAACTCTTCACGCCTGATGTGGTGGCGCGCAGTGAGGCGGGCGCGCTTCAGCACGTCGGCCCATGCGTCACGCAGATCGACCGCGCTGACTTCCGGAAAGCGCTTCTCGATCGACTGTTCGATGACCACAGCGGCGCGCCAGAAGTCGCGACCCACGCGGGGCAGCTCGTCAAGGCGCTGTGCGGCCAGCTTGATGCGCTCGTATTCGAGCAGGCGGCGTACCAGCTCGGCGCGCGGATCTTCGGCTTCATCGCCGGCAGCGGCCTTGCGCATCGGCAGCAGCATGCGCGACTTGATCTCGATCAGCAGAGCGGCCATCAGCAGGTACTCGGCTGCGAGCTCGAGATTGCTTTCGCGGATCTGCTCGATGTAGGCGAGATACTGCAGCGTCAGCGGCGCCATCGGAATGTCGAGCACGTTGAAGTGCTGCTTGCGGATCAGGTACAGCAGGAGATCGAGCGGACCTTCGAACGCTTCGAGAAAGATTTCGAGAGCGTCGGGTGGGATGTACAGGTCGTCGGGCAACTTGAACAGCGGCTCGCCGTATAGCCTAGCAAGCGCCACGTTATCGACCGTATCGGGAGTGCGGGCCGCGCGAGAGTGTTCGAGCTCTGCCTCAAACAACGTTGTGGCACTAGAGGTCAACTACTTCGCCTTCGGTTGGTGGACACTGGTGCCGTACACATAGGCCGCCTGCGGAACAGTGGATTCCGTGTGGCGCCGACGCATGTCGGCATCGAGGTTCTTATCCCAGAAAATCGCGCGGCCTTTGTGTTGCCCGCGCTCGATGTCCGGGTCATTCTGCTTCAGCTTCCGCAGAAAGCGCGTGATATCGGATTCGTAAGCTCTTTGCATATCGGTCGTACAAACCGGCTCGTACAAACTGCTGCGACGAGTTTACGGCACGCTGCTTCAGCGATTGCTGAGGGTCACCGCGCTGCGGATGCGCGCAGACTCGTACGGGAACGCGCGATAATCGGCCGCTGGAGGAAAATCGGGCATGCGCGTACTGATCATCGAGGACGACGTCGGCATTGCGAGCAACCTCTACGACTATCTGGAATCCCGAGGTCACGTGGTCGAATCAGCCACCGACGGACTGTCTGGCTACCGCATGGCGGTAGCGCTGGAATTCGACGCGCTGCTGCTCGATGTCCGCCTGCCCAGACTCTCCGGACTCGAGCTTTGCCGGCGCCTGCGCTCGGAAGCCGAGCTTGACACTCCGGTCCTGATGCTGACGGCGATGGACTCGCTAGACGACAAGCTGGGCGGCTTCTCTTCGGGGGCGGACGATTACCTGGTGAAACCCTATTCGCTGCGCGAAGTGGAAGCGCGGCTGCTCGCGCTCACCAAGCGGCACCACGGGCAGATCATCCAGCGCCAGCTCAAGGCTGGCGATCTAATCTACGATCCTGCCAGCATGGTGGTTACGCGCGGCGGCGAGCCGGTGCGGCTGCCGCCGAAGTGCATTCGCATCCTCGCCGCCATGATGGCGGGCCCCGGGCGCGTGTTCAGGCGCTGCGAGCTTGAAACGCTCGCCTGGGGCGGCGAGCTTGTCACCAGTGACACGCTGCGCGCGCATATGCATCTTCTCAGGCGGGCGCTCGATCGCGAGGGCCGGCCGAACCCGATCGAGACGATTCACGGCATCGGCTACCGCTTGATGGCCGCCGAACCGCCCTCCGCGGCGTAGCGCCCGGCGGCGGCGATCCGCTGTTCCTGCAGTTCGCGATCCCGATGGCGACCGCACTGCACTTTAGCCTCAAACGCAGGTTTGCATTGCATCTCACGGCGTTTGGCATTCTTTTCGTCGCGGCGTTGTCGTTTGCCCTGTACCTGGTGAGCCACCGGCAGGAGATGGTTCTCGTCGATCGGACCCTGGATGTGCGGATGAGCGCCCTGGTCGAGGGGCTCAGCAAGGGCGCCACGCATTCCCCGATCGGGGGCCAAGGCGCGGGGGGGTATGTCGTGCGCGGACCTGCCGAGGGCGCGCGACTGCCCGCCCATCTGCGCACGCTGGTCCCGGGCAAGCACGCGGTCTGGACCGGCGAGGAACTGGAATACGATTTCGTCCAGGAAACCGGGGGCGCCTTGTTGTACATCACCTACGCCGGCGGCAACCGCAAGCATCATCTCGCCACGTTCTGGTGGATGCTGCTCGCCGGCTTGGCGGCGGTCGCGGCGGCCGCCGCGGCGCTGAG
>JBGTEW010000255.1:0-3704 GCA_041747615.1 Burkholderiaceae bacterium
ATGTGGCCGGAGCCGACGACAAGCACCCCTTCCCGCGCCAACGCCGACAGCGCCGCGCCGAGTCGCAGATGATGGGCGGCGTCGAGTGACGGCTGGATCGAAAGCTGCGCGACTGGAACATCGGCGTCAGGAAACATGCGCCTCAGCGGCACCCAGGCGCCGTGATCCAGGCCGCGGCAGCCATTGGTCGTCGCCGATATTCCGCCGGCGTGCAACAGTTGCACGGCGCGCTCGGCGACTTCCGGCGCGCCGGGAGCGGGATAACGGATCGTGTAGAGCTCCTGCGGAAAGCCGGCGAAGTCGTGAATCGTTGCAGGCTGCCGGGCGGTCGACAGCATCGGCAGCTCGGTTTCCCAATGCGCCGATGCCATCAAGACCGCAGATGGCCGTGGAAGTGTGCGGCCCAGTTCGGCCCAGCGCTCGCCGGCGCGGCCGGAATTGACCGCATGCATCGGCGAGCCGTGCGAAATGAACAACGTCGGCATCACAGCCATCGCTTACTTGACCAGCCCTTCTGCTTTAAGTGCCTCCTGCACGTGCGGCCGCGCGGCGACGCGCTTCATGAAGGCCTGCAGCGCGGGCCAGCGCGCCATATCAATGCCGCTCGACTTCGCCCAGTTCGTCACGGTGAACAGATAAGCATCGGCGATCGTGAACGTCGATCCCGTCAGATAGTCGTTGTCGCCCAGCTGCTGCGCGACCCAGTCGTAGCGCTTCGCGATCTTCTCGCGCTGCTTGGTCTTGATTTCGTCGGGCGTGTTCGGATCGAATAGCGGCGAATACTGCTTGTGCAGCTCGGAGGTGATGAAGTTGAGCCACTCCTGCAGCTGGTAACGCGCGATCGTGCCGTTGGCGGGCGCCAGCTGCGTAGCGGGCGCCTGATCGGCGATGTATTGCACGATGGCCGGGCCTTCGGTCAGGCGCGTGCCGTCGTCGAGTTCGAGTACGGGGACATAGCCCCTCGGATTCACGGCATAAAAATCGCCGCCGCCTTCGATCTGATGGGCTTTGAGGTTGACCTTGACCGGCGTGAATGACAAACCGGTTTCGCGCAACACGATATGCGGCGACAGTGAACAGGCGCCGGGCGAGTAATACAGTTTCATTTCTTCTCCTAGGATGAGACCGTGCGCAGGTGTGCGAACGGCTTGCGATCAAACACAGACGACAGCGCGTAAGGACCGTCGCCCAGCAAGGCTTGCGCCAGGGCGGCGAAGCTGAGGAACGCCGGGTACTCCCACCCGCCACTGGGTGCGGTGAAGAGCCAGCCGTTCGCAAAGTGCACCCAGGTTGCGCCCAGCAGAACCGGGATCAGCAGCGCAGCGACCCAGCGCGTGCCGATGCCGAGCAGGATCAGGGTGCCGCCCACCAGTTCAGCTGCGAATGTCGCGTAGGCCAGCGCGCCGGGGAGACCAAGCGACTGGAAGAACTGCACCGTGCCCGGCAACGTAAACACGAACAGCTTCAGCAGTGCATGTGCAATGAACATCGCTCCCAGCGCGAGGCGTAACGTCAGCGCGGCGTACGGAGCAGTGCGTGAGTCGATCATCAGGTTCCCTTTCTTGGTTGATCCGGTCAGACGCACTCTAAATAGGCCGATTAACGAGATAAAGAGCGATTGGAGAAAATATTTATCCCGAATTAAGGGACAATGGATGATGGACCGGTGGGCCGCGATGCAATCGTTCGTGCGCGTTGTCGAGAGTGGCAGCTTCGTCGCGGCGGCCGAGCGCCTGGCGCTATCGACATCGTCGCTGTCGCGCCAGATCGCCGAACTGGAGCAGCATCTGGGTACGCGCCTGCTGAATCGCACGACGCGGCGGCTGTCGTTGACCGAAAGCGGGCAGGCGTTCTATGAGCGGGCGGTATCGCTACTCAACGACCTGGCCGAGGCCGAGGCCATAGCCGGACAAGCCGCGGCGAAGCCGCGCGGCACCTTGCGGTTGACATGCTCGTACAACATGGCGGAGCGCATGGTCGCGCCGGCAATCGCGGGCTTCGTCGAACGCCACCCGGACGTGAAGTTCGATCTCACGGTATCCGATCGCCTGATCGACTTGATCGACGAAGGCTTTGATCTGGCAATCCGTATCGGACAGATCGGCAGTGACCGCCTGGTGGCGCGCCGCCTGGGGCAGACCCAGCTGGTCGTGTGCGCAGCGCCGGCCTATCTGCAGCGTCACGGCGCACCGGCAACGCCGAGCAATCTGATGCGGCACAACGTGCTGACGTATGCGTATTCGAGCGCGCCGCGTACCTGGCGCCTGGTTGACCGCGAAGACAAGGTGCACGAAGTGCGCGTCACTGGAAGCCTGCACGCCAACAGCGGCGAAGCCCTGTGCGCGGCGGCCGTCGCGGGGCTGGGCGTCATCTGCGAACCCGACTTCGTGGTCGGTGACGCGATTGCGGCGGGCCGGCTGGAGCGCGTGCTGCCCGGCTTCGAAGCAATGACCGCGGAGATCTGGGCGGTCTATCCCAGCCGCAGGCACTTGTCACTGAAGGTTCGGTTATTCGTCGACTACGTGGCGCAGCGATTCGAGGCTTGACTCTGGTGGTAGCCCTCTAGAGCGCGGGTTGACTCGCCACGACGGTCTCTGGAATAGTACGACCGTTCGATTTTGTGGTTCCGCGATGGCGACAGCCGTATCCGCTTCCTCCATTTCATCTCCAGTGCGCAAAGGCGAGAAGACGCGCGCGACGATCGTGCAGGCCGCGCTTGAAATCGCCAGCCGCGACGGTCTCGAAGGTCTGACGATCGGCGTGCTCGCCGAGCAGATGCAGATGAGCAAGAGCGGCGTGTTCGCGCATTTCGGCTCGCGCGAAGACTTGCAGCTTGCGGTGTTGAAGGAATACGTGCGCCGTTTCGTCGATGAAGTGCTGCGGCCTGCGGTGGCCAGGCCGCGCGGTTTGCCGCGGCTGGAAGCGATTCTCGATCGATGGGTCGCATTCCTGGCACGTGAAATGACGCGCGGCTGCATCATGATTGCCGGGGCCGTCGAGTACGACGATCGGCCCGGCCCGCTGCGTGATGAAATGGTCGCGATCATTACCGGCTGGAAACGCGAGCTGCTGACAGCGATCCGGCAGTCGGTTGCGGAACGGCATCTGAAGCCCGATGCCGACGCGCATCAAATGGTGTTCGAAATCTACGGACTGATGCTCGCAATGCATCAGGACGCGCGCTTGCTGCGCTCGGCCGACAGCGCAAAGCGGGCTCGAGCCGGGCTGCACCGTCTGATCGACAGCGTGCGTCTTACTAAAATTCAATAGGAGTTGCAATGCCGATCTACAAAGCCCCGTTGCGCGACCAGCAGTTCGTGATGCACGAAGTGCTGGGCGCCGTCGACCTGTTGAAAGCCATGCCGCAGCATGCGGAGATCGATGTCGACACGATCAACCAGGTGGTCGAACAGGCTGGCAAGTTCTGCGAAGAAATGCTGCTGCCGATCAATCAGTCGGGCGACGCGGAAGGCTGCACGTACGACGCAGCCACGCGGTCGGTAAAGACGCCGCGCGGATTCAAGGAGGCGTACGAAGCTTTCTGCGCCGCCGGCTGGCCGGGGCTGGCGGGCGAGACCGAGTTCGGCGGCCAGGGATTGCCGCACCTGCTGCAGATCGCGTTCTACGAGATGCAGTATTCGACCAACCAGGCGTGGGCGTCGTACGCGGGGCTCACGATCGGGGCCAGCGAGTGCCTGTTACTG
>JBGTEW010000256.1:0-2732 GCA_041747615.1 Burkholderiaceae bacterium
CGCGTTCAGCGCCGGCAGCTTGATGGCCTTTTGTCTTCGGGAGCGGCGGATTATCTGCGCGACCGTGTGGTCGCAGATCCCTCGCTGATCGGTCAGACGGTTTCAGTCCCGGTGCTGATTTCGTCTGACGCGGACCTTTACTTCAAAGGGATCGGAACCCGAATTGTCAGGACGTCCGGATTGGGGACTGCGACCCCGAACGCGACAACGGGTGAAATCGAAATCACCTCCACGTCAAGTGACTTTGCCAACACGCTTGCCCTGGTGAAGCAGGGGCTGACCACCCGGGCGCGCGCCGATCAGTTGGAGGCGGAACGGCTACAGGGTTTGTCGAGTCGCGCCGCCAACCGCAAGGCGGAACTCGAAACCGCGCTTGCGGGCGCGAAGGCCGCGAATGACGCCGGTCGAATCGCCACGCTTGAAGGACAGATTGCAGCAGCTGCCGACGAGGCGACCACGCTCGGGACTCGCTCCAAGGAATTGTTCGCAGGCGTTGCCGAACTGGAAAACCGCTACAAGAATACGACCGCGCCTGAGGTTTTGAACGAGCGGCTGCCGAGCCTGCTGGTCGCCATCAATGGCGGTGTCGTGAAGGTCACAGAGGTCAGCTCAGGCTCCGTGAAAGGCGAGGCTGTCATCCCCCTGTCGTCGGCCAATCCTGCGAATCCGGGCAGCTGGCAGGTCGTGATTTACGAAACGCCAGAGGCAAGCCGTCGTGTCAACGATCGTGTCGTCACCTGGCTCGAGAGCCTGAAGGCGAAGGGGATTGTCGAGAGCCGCTTCAACTGGCGATTCTTCACATCGGGTGACAGCCGCGAGCCGGAACTGGCCGGCATTCGCGGTGCGCTGGTGGGCTCCCTGCTCACGCTGGGTGTGACCCTTGTGCTTTGCCTACCGATCGGGGTCGCCGGAGCGATTTATCTTGAGGAATTTGCGCCGAAGAATCGCATCACCGAGGTCATTGAGGTCAACATCAATAACCTTGCTGCAGTGCCGTCTATCGTGTTCGGACTGCTGGGCCTGGCGATGTTCCTGAACTTCTTCGGGCTTCCGCGATCGGCGCCGCTGGTCGGTGGTCTGGTGCTGGCGCTGCTGGTGCTGCCGACCATCATCATCGCTTCGCGCGCCGCGCTCAAGGCGGTTCCGCCCTCCATCAAGGAGGCAGCGCTCGGGGTAGGGGCGTCGCAGCAGCAGGCGATCTTCCATCACATCCTGCCGCTGGCGATGCCCGGCATCATGACCGGCACGATCATCGGCATGGCGCATGCGCTCGGTGAGACCGCTCCGCTGCTGATGATCGGAATGGTGGCCTTCATCGTCGAGACGCCGACCAGCGTCACCGATGCCGCAACCGTGCTTCCGGTTCAGATCTTCCTGTGGTCGGACCTGCCGGAAATCGGCTTCCAGGCGCGGACTGCGGCAGCGATCATGGTGCTGCTGGCGTTCCTGTTTCTGATGAACGGAACCGCGATCCTTTTGCGCAGACGCTTTGAACGGCGCTGGTGATAATTCGGGAGTAGCAGGAGATGTTGTCGATGGACGCCATGGTTCAACCAGCCGCCTCGGCCGGTGCGGTCAATATAGCCGGCGAGCCGGCGAAGCCCAAGGTTACAGCGAGGAACGTCAATGTCTTTTACGGCGACAAGCACGCCCTGAAGGATGTAGATGTGGACATTCCGGCCCGCTCGGTGATGGCTTTCATCGGACCGTCCGGTTGCGGCAAGTCGACCTTCCTGCGCTGCATCAACCGGATGAACGATACCATCCCGGTGGCGCGGGTGACTGGCAAGATCGATATCGACGATCTCGATATCTATGACAAGTCACTGGACGTCGTGCAGTTACGTGCGCGTGTCGGCATGGTGTTCCAGAAGCCCAATCCGTTTCCGAAGTCGATCTACGAAAACGTCGCCTACGGACCGCGCATTCACGGGATTTCCCGGTCGAAGTCGGAACTGGATGAGATCGTGATGGCCAGTCTGAAGCGCGCCGGTCTCTGGGAAGAGGTCAAGGATCGTCTGGACGATTCCGGCACCAGCCTGTCCGGCGGTCAGCAGCAACGGCTCTGCATCGCGCGCGCGATTGCAGTCGGTCCCGAAGTTATCCTGATGGACGAGCCATGCTCGGCGCTCGATCCGATCGCGACGGCCAAGATCGAGGAACTGATCGACGAACTGCGTCAGAACTTCACGATCATCATCGTGACACACTCGATGCAGCAGGCTGCGCGCGTGTCGCAAAGGACGGCTTTTTTCCATCTCGGCATCCTTGTCGAGGAAGGCCCGACCGAGACTATCTTCACGACGCCGAGCGACCGGCGGACGCAGGATTATATTACAGGACGCTTCGGCTAACCCGCTGCAGGCAAGGACCCAATCACAATGGCTGAACATATCGCCAAGGCGTTCGACGCTGATCTCGAGGAGCTCAACCGCATGGTTGCGGAAATGGGCGGCCTTGCCGAGAAGGAGATCGCTGATGCGGTCCAGGCATTGACGCGGCGCGACATCGACCTCGCACACAAATTGATCGCAGCCGACGCACAGATCGATGCGCTGCAGCGGGACATCGAGGAGCGCGCGATCCTGACGATTGCGCGCCGGCAGCCGATGGCGATCGACCTGCGTGAAGTGGTGAGCGCATTGCGCGTCGCCAACGAAATCGAGCGTATTGGCGATCTGGCCAAAAATATCGGCAAGCGCGCCCTCGACCTGGATGGTGAATACCCGTCG
>JBGTEW010000257.1:0-4910 GCA_041747615.1 Burkholderiaceae bacterium
GCTGCTTCGCCGCCTGCTGTGCAGCGCGCGCCTGCTCCGCAACCGCCACGGCTAGCAGTGCCCGCCGAACAGCCGCGCGGCAAACAGATCACACGCGATTTTTCGCGCGGCAGCCAGATGGCCCGGTAAGCTGGACAGACCCGCTGATCGATCGCAGCGAACGCTTATCAGAGCCATCCGGCTTTGCGGAAACGCCACGCCAGCACCCCGGCCGTGGCGCCCATTAGTGCGAGCGCAGCAGGGTAGCCCCACGGCTCGTTTAACTCCGGCATTGCCTCGAAGTTCATTCCCCAGATACCGGCTAGTGCGGTGACGGCGGCAAAGATCGCCGCCCATGCCGCCAGGCGCTTCGCGACATCAGTCTGCTCGATCGTCAGCATCGAGAGGTTGGCGGCCACCGCGGTGGCGATTGAGTCGCGCAGGCTGTCGAGCGCGCGGATGGCTCTAAACAGGTTCTCCGACACGTCGCGAAAGTAGTCGCCGAGCCCCGTCACCACACGCGGCACTCGACCGCCGTGCAGCTTGCTGGCTGCGTCGTACAGCGGTGCTACCGCATGCCGCACTTCGGTTACACGCTGCTTCAACTCGTACAGGCGCTGGACTGTCTCGCGCTGCGTACCCTGTCCGAAGATAAGGGGCTCGATCTTTTCAAAGTCTTCATCGATTGCATCGATTACAGGAAAATAGCGGTCAATGACAGTGTCGAGCAGCGCATAGAACACGAATCCCGGGCCGAGCTCCAGCAACTGCGGCTCGCGCTCCAGCCGGGCTCTGACGCCGAGCAGACTGCGATCGCTCTCCGTGCGGATCGACAACACGAACCGCGGGCCGACGAAGACATCGAGCTCACCGACCTTAAGCTCGCCATCCTTGTAGTCGACGAGCTTCAGTACTGCAAACACAATGTCGTCGTCGTACTCGGCGATGGTCGGGCGCTGAGACACACTGCGTGCCTCTTCGATAGCCTCATCGGGCAGGCTGAACTGCGCCTGCGCCCGCGCAATCTCCTCCTCGTCGGGATCGCGCAACGCGACCCACACGAATCCAGTGTGCTGGTCCAGCCAGCTGCGCACTTCTGACAGCTGTAGGTCGCGCAGCCGCAGGCCTCTTTCGTAAGCGACACAGTTGACCAGCATGCAGCCTGCCAGACTCGGTTACGTCTTCGGCAGCGTCACACCGCGCTGCCCCTGATATTTCCCGCCGCGATCCTTGTATGACGTCTCGCACACTTCATCGGACTCGATGAAGATCACCTGCGCACATCCTTCGTGCGCGTAGATTTTTGCCGGCAGCGGCGTCGTGTTCGAGAACTCGAGCGTCACATGGCCCTCCCACTCGGGCTCCAACGGCGTGACGTTCACAATGATCCCGCAGCGGGCATACGTCGACTTCCCGAGGCAGATCGTCAGCACGTTGCGCGGAATTCGAAAGTACTCGACCGTGCGCGCCAGCGCGAAGGAATTGGGCGGGATAATGCACACATCGCTCTTGATGTCGACGAACGAGTTCGGATCGAACGCTTTCGGGTCGACGATCGTGCTGTTGATGTTCGTGAATATCTTGAATTCGTCGGCACAGCGGATGTCGTAGCCGTAGCTCGACGTGCCGTAGCTGACGATGCGCTGGCCGTCGTTATGCCGCACCTGCCCGGCCTCGAACGGCTCGATCATCCCCTGCGCTGCCATGCGCCGAATCCAGCGGTCGCTCTTGATGCTCATTGCTCGATTCTACGTTCCGCAGTCGATAAACTGCGGGCGATGACCGCTCAATGGATGCCCGCACGCGTCGGCGATTCACTTTCCGACGTCGATACGCCGGCGCTGATCCTTGACCTCGATAAGTTCGAGTCCAATCTCGCGCGGCTGATGAATGCCGTGAAAGGCCGCGGCGTGCGCGTCAGGCCGCACGCGAAAAGCCACAAGTGCGTCGAGATTGCACGCAGGCAAATCGTGAGGGGAGCGATCGGCATCTGCTGCCAGAAGGTGTCCGAAGCCGAGCCGTTTCTGGCCGGCGGTATCGCCGACGTGCTGATCAGCAACGAAGTGGTCGGGCAGCGCAAGACGTCGCGTCTGGCAGAACTCGCAGCCCGCTATTCCGCGGCACGAGTCAGCGTATGCGTGGACGATGCGCACAATGTCGGCGAACTCGCGCGTGCCTGCACGCACGCAGGCGCGCGACTCGACGTCTACATCGAGCTCGACGTCGGGCACCATCGCGCGGGCGTTGTGGATATGGCCGGCGTCGTTGCGCTCGGACGGTCCATCGTTTCGCACCGTCATCTTTCGCTGCGCGGACTGCACGCCTACTTCGGCAGCGCGCAGCATCGGCGCAGCCTTGTCGAGCGCCGCCAGGCCGTCTCAGCGGCAGCGTCACTGGCGCGTGCTGCGCAGACCGCATTGGTCGCAGCAGAGCTGCCGTGCGACGTCATCACCGGCGCCGGCACAGGCACCTTCATGCTCGAAACTGCGAGCGGCATCTATACGGAAATCCAGCCCGGGTCTTACGCGATGATGGATATCGATTACGCCAAGAACGAGCAGGATCCGGACTGGCCTTCGTTTGAGCAATCGCTGTTCATCGTGACCACGGTGATGAGTCGCCGCAAGGACGAGCACGGCGATCGCGCGACGCTGGACGCGGGACTGAAGAGTTTTTCGACCGACTCCGGACCCGCGCTGCCTGCTTTTTCGGGCTGGCAAGTGCGCGGCGTATCCGACGAACACACGGTGCTCGCACGGAATGGTGCGGGGCCGGAGCTCGCGCTGGGCGACAAGCCGTTGCTGATTCCCGGTCACGTCGATCCCACGGTAAACCTGCATGACTGGATCGTCGCGATGCGCAATGACACGGTCGAAGCGATCTGGCGCGTGGATGCGCGGGGTGCGGTCTTTTAAGCCTCCGGCGTCACGTGCAGCGCCACCAGAAACCGCGCGACCATGTTGTAGGCGGCGGTAACGGCTGTCAGCTCGACCAGCTCCTGCGACGACAAGCGCTGCTTTAGCGAATCGAACACCGCGTCGGAAATCTTGATGTCGCGCGTGCTGGCGATCGCGAACACGATCACTGCGCGCTGAAGATCGTCGAACTGATCGCTGCGGGTGGCCGCATCCGGATCGTCAAGCGCCGCGAGCTGCGCCTCGGTCGCTCCTGCCTTCTTCAACTCCGGCGCGTGATGATGAAATTCGTAATCCGCACCGGTTATCCGCGCCACGGTGCAGATCGCCAGCTCCCGCAGGAACGGCGGCAGCGAGATCTCCTGCCGCAGAGAACGCAGATACGCATTCCATCCGCGCGCGAGCGGCTCCGACCACAGCAGCATTCGATCAAGGTTGTACAGCGTGCCGCCGCGGCGATGTTCAATCGCTGACACCAGTTCGGCATCGCGCGGCGCGCGCGATGGGGTCCACGGTTCTATACGCATCAACTCCTCCCAGGCCTTAGTGTCCAAGCGGCTCCGCGATGTAACGCGAAACTTTCGGCGCCCCCGCACCGATATGAAACGCATAGCGCCGGTCGCGCAGATCGGCGTCGGCAGCGGTAAAGCGATCGAAACGTCGCAGATGGTCGGCCCATGATTCGTCGAGGTAGTACTCGATGTAGTGGCCCGGCTCTGCCGTGTCGTGAAACAGTCCCCACGACAGCGCGCCCAATTGCAATCGGTTGGCGCGGCTTTCGCGCATCACGTCGGCAAAGTCGGCCGCGCGGGCGGGATCGATCCGGTAATCGACCGTCACCATCACCGGTCCCATCCGATGTTCGACGGGAAAAGCCGGCACCGGCTCCTGCAGCATTCGCGCCGGAGTCAGGTCCTGCTGCTCATCCGGTGCGGAGTGCAGCCGGCCGACCGACAGCCACAGCAGTATTCCGCCCACCGCAGCCGCAGCCAACGTCCATGGCACACCGATCTCACTGGCCACCTGCCCCCAGAGCGCGGCACTGAACGACGTCGCGCCCATCATTGTCATCAGGTAGATCGACATTCCGCGCGCGCGCACCCAGTCGGGCAGCGACAGCTGCGAAGCGACTGTCAACGTATTGACGACCGCCAGCCACGCCGCGCCGGCTACCATCATCGCCGGTATTGCGCTCCATGCATTGGGTGCGAAGCCCGCTGCCACCATCGCCACCGCCTGCAGCAGCGTACCGTCGCGCAGCAGCCGGTCGCGCGTGATCAACACGCGCAGCCGCGGCAACCCGAACGCAGCAGCGATTGCGCCGAGGCCGAGCGACGCCAGCAGCGACGTGTACACCCAGGCGCCGCCATCGGGCATGTCTCGCGCGACCAGCGGCAGCAGTGCCAGCAGCGCAGTCGACTGCACGAAGAAGATCGCGATGCGCAGCAGCACCGAACGCATCAGGCGCGACTGCGCGACGTATTGAAATCCGACTCGCATCGCGCCGAAAAACCGCTCGCCGGGAAGCACGCTCGGTTTCGGCTCCAGCCGCCAGCGCATGATGGCGAACCCGGCCGCCAGTGAAAGCGCCGCGTTGAGCAGGAACACGTAGCTGCTGCCCAGGCTCGCGATCAATGCGCCTGCAATGATCGGCCCGATGACGCGCGATGTGTTCATCGCAATGCCGTTGAGCGCGATCGCAGTGGAGAGCTCGTGCCGCGGAACGAGCTCGGGCACGATCGCCGCATACACGGGCCAGCGCATCGCCAGTCCGATGCCGTTGCCGGCGATCAACGCCAGCAGCAGATGCGGCGTCATCCATCCTGCCGCCTGCACCAGGCACAGGAGCAATGCATTGGCTGCCACCCAGAACTGCGTGAACATGAACCAGCGCCGCCGATTCAGAATATCGGCCAATGCGCCGCTCGGCAGCCCGAGCAGCAGCACCGGCAGCGTCGTCGCCGATTGCACCAGCGCGACCATCAGCGGCGATGTCGTCAACGTCGTCATCAGCCA
>JBGTEW010000258.1:0-12910 GCA_041747615.1 Burkholderiaceae bacterium
CATCACGCGCAGGTTTTTCGGCTGCTGATCGCCGATCTCGACGGCCGCGTGACGGTGGAACGGCTTGCCGATCATCTATCTGCACTGGCCGATTCGACGCTGACGCTGGCGCTCGAAGCGGTGTGGCCTGCGCTGCCGAGACGGCATCGCAGCACGGCACGCTTTGCAGTGATCGGCTACGGCAAGCTTGGCGGCAAGGAGCTCGGTTACGAATCGGATCTCGATCTAATTTTTCTGTACGACGACGACGATCCGGCGGCTCCCGAAATTTATTCGATGCTGGCGCGGCGGTTGGTCAACTGGCTTAGCACGCAGACCTCATCGGGAAAACTGTTCGAGATCGATCTGCGACTGCGACCGGACGGCAATGCCGGGTTGATGGTTTCATCGTTCGATGCTTTCTCGCGCTACCAGCGCAATGAGGGTGGGCACGGCGCCTGGCCGTGGGAGCATCAGGCACTCACACGCGCCCGGTTCTCGGCCGGCGACTCATCGATCGGCGAGCGCTTCGAGGCCGAGCGACACCACGTCTTGATGCTGCCGAGAGACGGCGATCAGTTGCGGGCGGATGTACTCGCGATGCGTACCCGAATGCTCGAAGGCCACCCAAACCCGACCGCGCTGTTCGACGTCAAGCACGATCGCGGTGGCATGGTCGACATCGAGTTCATCGTGCAATACCTGGTGCTTCGGTACGCTCGGCAGCACCGCGAGCTGCTGCGCAATGCAGGCAATATCGCATTGCTGCAAATTGCCGGGGAGCTGCGACTGATCGATGATGCACTGGCGCGGATAGTCGCGGACGCCTACCGTACATTCCGCCGCATACAGCACCGACTTCGCCTGAATGGCGCCGAACGCGCGCGTTTGCCGGAGCGCGAGGTGGAGAAGGAGACGGCCGCGGTGACGCGGCTTTGGCGTGAGGTACTCGGTTGATCCCGGCGTCACGCCAGCAGCCGCAGAAGGGTGAAAACGAGCATCCCTATGACGATGGCCGCAATCATGCTGCGTATGAGAAGTGTGGCCGCGGCGGCACAAGCGCCGGCAATCAGTTTCGGACTTGAGATCGACAGGTCGAGCGTGGCGCCGGTGATGAACAACTCGGGTGTTACGAGCGCGATCAGCGCGCACACTGGCGCGTAGCGCAACGCCTGCTGCACTCTCTCGGGCAAAGGAAAGCGATCGCCAACCAGTAAGAAGCTCGAGCGCGTCAGCACCGTGACCAGCGTCAGGCCGACAATGACGATCCAGATTTCGAGCGCGCTCACACGGGTGCTCCTGACTTCTCGAGCATGATCTGCGCGCTCATTGCCGCAACGATGCCGGCAACCACCGCGACCAGCAGACCGAGCCTCAGCGGCAGGCCGGCGGCGACCACGGCGATTACGCCGGAGGTGATCGCGCCGATCAATGCCGGTTTGCCGGAGATCATCGGCATCATCAGCGCGATCAGTGCCAGTATCGATGCGAACTCGAGTCCCCATTCGCCCGGCACCTGCGCTGCGAGCAGAATTCCGACGATCGACATCGTCTGCCACGCCATCCAGTTGCCGGCTGCCATGCCGAGAAAGAACCAGACCTGCTCGGTTGTTCCGCGTTCGTCGTCCGGAGCGGTGGCAAAGCGAGACAGGAATATCGCGAAGCCGACATCGCTGGTAATATAGCCCAGCAGCAGTCGCTTGCTCATCGAGAAGCGTCGAAAGAACGGCTGCAGTCCGGCGGAAAAGATCATGAACCTCAGATTGACGACCGTCGCCGTCAGCAGCACAACCCAGATTGGAGCCGCGGTGGCGATCAGGGGCAGGGACGCCAGCTGTGCCGACCCCGCGAACACCAGCAGGCTCATGCCGATCGCCTGTGTTGTGGTCAAACCGACCTTGACCATTGCCACGCCGGTGACCAGGCCCCAGGTGCCGGTGGCGAGCGTCACCGGAGCGACTGCCCGCAGTCCGCCGGTGAATGCATCGCGTCGCAAGCGTTGAGCGCAGGGCCGCCCCAAGCTCAACGCGTGCCCCCGCGGGGGGCGGGCGCGTAGCGGTCGGGGGGGCACATTGATCGCGCGAGCTCCGAACGCGAGCCGAACAGGGCATTCATCGACGGATTATAGAAAGCCGTCGTTCGCTAGAATGCCCGCGCTTCACCCTTCCGGAGAAAACGATGTCGATGTCAGACCGCGATGGCCTGATCTGGTATGACGGCGAGCTGGTGCAATGGAGAGATGCCACCACTCATGTTCTGACCCACTCGCTTCACTACGGGCTCGCGGTATTCGAAGGGGTGCGCGCCTACAGCACAGCGTCCGGGCCCGCGATTTTCCGCTTGAAGGAACATACCGACAGGCTGTTCAACTCCGCCAAGATTTTCATGATGCAGATTCCATTTTCGCGCGAGCAGATTTTCGAAGCGCAGCGCGAGGTGGTACGCGTCAATGAACTCGACTCGTGCTATCTGCGGCCGCTGGCGTTCTACGGTTCCGAGA
Source organism: Burkholderiaceae bacterium (assembly GCA_041747615.1). Taxonomy (GTDB): domain Bacteria; phylum Pseudomonadota; class Gammaproteobacteria; order Burkholderiales; family Burkholderiaceae_F; genus JACCZX01. The sequence continues at coordinate 2,480 of JBGTEW010000258.1, forward strand.
AAATGGGCGTCAGTCCGAAGGGCGCCAGCGTGCATGTGGCGATCGCCGCCTGGCCGTGGGGCGCCTATCTTGGCGAAGAAGGACTGGTCAAGGGCATCCGGGTCAAGACCTCGTCGTTTCAGCGGCACCACATCAATGTGTCGATGGTGCGCAGCAAGACCGCTGGGCACTACGTCAACTCGATTCTCGCCAACATGGAAGCCACCAATGACGGCTACGACGAAGCGCTGCTGCTCGACACGCAGGGTTTCGTCGCCGAAGGCGCAGGCGAGAACCTCTTCATCGTGAAGGACGGCCAGGTGTTCGAGCCGCAGATGGTGTCGGGTCTGACCGGCATCACGCGCGCGACGGTGCTCGAACTGGCGCGCGACCTCGGGTATCCGGTGACGGTGAAACCGATGACACGCGACGACGTGTACCTGGCAGACGAGGCGTTCTTCACCGGCACCGCAGCCGAGATCACGCCGATTCGCGAGCTGGACGGCCGCGTTCTCGGCGCCGGCCAGCGCGGGCCGATCACCGAGAAAATTCAGAGTCTGTTCTTCGACGTGGTCAACGGCCGCGCGTCCAAATACAAACAATGGCTTACTCCAGTCAAGGAAAGCAGTTCCGATGAGCGCGACCCCAGAAGATCCCATCGTCCAGTTGCGGTCGAGTGACCTGCCGGCGTTCTGCCCCAATCCGGCGATGCCGGTGTGGAATCACCATCCACGCGTATTTCTCGACGTCACGACCACCGGCCGGGCGATGTGTCCGTACTGTGGGACGGTATACGTCATGAAGGTCGGCGAAGTAGTCAACGATCACTGACTGCAACGAGCAGTGCGCTGATGCGACTTGCGAAGCCCGTCTTGCTGTCGTCGCCGGAGGAATGCGAGCAGGCGTTTTACGAGGCGCTGGATGCCGCTGACAGCGAGGCAGTCAACGATCTATGGCTCGAGGACGATGACGTCGTCTGCATCCATCCGGGCGGCCCGCGGTTGACTGGCTACTCCGCTGTCCGGGCATCGTGGACGGCGATACTCGACAGTGGCCCGGTCCACGCGCGCTGCACCCTCGTCAAGTCGCTCGAGACACCGACGGTCGCCCTGCATAATGTCATCGAGGAAGTGGTCGTCGGAGAAGGAACCAAGCAGCAGCTGGTGCGCGTTCTCGCAACGAATGTCTTCGTCAAGACGTCGGCGGGCTGGAAAATGGTGCTGCATCATGCGTCACCTGCGCCCGAAGGGGAAATGAGCGATGACAGCGAATCGACGAAGCCGCACGGGGTTTTGCATTAGTCGACGACAACATTAGGTGTATTCGCGGAAAAACGCTTTCGGTGCCGGTGGTTGCTAGCTCCTACGTCGCTCCGTGGTGGCTGCCTGGCGGGCATCTGCAGACAATCGCGCCAGCGCGTTTGATGCCGCTGCCGCGAGTCCAATACCGGCGCGAACGCTGGGACACCCACGACGGCGACTTTATCGATGTCGACTTCGCGTTGCCAGAGCCGCCGGTGAACGACGCGCCGGTGCTTGTACTCTTCCACGGCCTTGAGGGTGATTCCCAAAGCCATTACGCGCGCGCCATCATGCGCTGGTTCACCGATAGAGGATGGCGCGGGCTGGTTGTTCACTTTCGCGGGTGCTCAGGGGAAGCCAACCGGTTGCCGCGCGCCTACCACTCGGGCGATTCCGACGAGGCCGACTGGATTCTTCGTGCGGTGCGAACACGGTGGCCGGCAGCTGCGCTGTCTGCCGTCGGCGTCTCGCTCGGTGGCAACATGCTGGCGAAATGGGCCGGCGAGCGCGAGCAAAGTGCATCATTTATCACTGCCGGTGCGTCGATCGGCTCGCCGCTCGATCTGGCGGCGGGCGGCGCTGCCCTCGGCCGTGGCGTCAACATGATCTATACACGGGCCTTTTTGGCGACGCTGAAGAAAAAGGCGCTGGCGAAGCTGCAGCAGTTTCCCGAAATTGGGCGCGGTAGTGAGTACGCACAAAGGCTGCGCTCGAGCCGTAATCTGTACGAGTTCGACAACGAATACACCGCACCTTTGCATGGGTTTCGGGATACCGACGACTATTGGGAGCGCGCGTCCGGCAAGCGGTGGCTGCAATCGGTGCGAATTCCCTACCTGGTGCTAAATGCCCGCAATGATCCATTTGTGCCCGAGGCCAGCCTGCCGCAGCCGAACCAGGTTTCGCCGTCGGTCGAGCTGGAACAGCCGGCCGAAGGCGGTCACATCGGCTTCGCCCGCGGTCCGTGGCCCGGGCGCATCGACTTCATTGCCCAGCGGCTGCACCAATTTTTTGCGCAGCATGGATGATCAACACAGTAGGCAGGAACGGGTCGTACCGGCTACGCTCTCCATTGTGTAAAAGGAGGTCGCATGGATGACATTGTGAAGGCTGCAATCGCCAAATGGCCCAACGTGCCGGCGGTATTCGGCTGGCTCTCGTTGAACGGTCGCGGGGATTGGCGAATCAAGGACGATCCGGTCGAGAACGAAGCGATAAACGAGTTTATCGGGCGCAACTACATGAATGACGGTTGCGGCAACTGGTTCTTTCAGAACGGCCCGCAGCGTGTGTACGTGTCGCTCGAAATAGCGCCCTGGATCTATCGACTGGATGAGTTCAAGCGGCTTTCAACGCATACCGGCGCCCATCCGCGCGAGCTGCGGCAAGTGTTTGCCGACGAAAGCGGCCGGCTTTACTTTGAAACCGAACTGGGGCCGGGCGTTCTCGATGATCGCGACACGCTGGCGTTCGCGGAGCGTATCGTCGATGAGGACGGCGAAGTGCTGGATGACGAGGCGCTGGCGGCGTGGAATGCAGGAGAGATTGACGCGGAGTTGAAGACCGAAGGACTGCATGTCAATCACGAGAATCACGTGCGTATCGAGCGCATTAAATCGGCACGCGTGCCTGAGGTGCTCGGCTTCATGCGCAAGCCGCAGTCGTCGAAGCGGAGTTAATCGAAACTGGGCGACTCAACGCCGAGTATCTTGTGCAGCTTCGGGCTGGTCGTCGTGTACTGAAGGTGGATCTTTCTGTCCGGGAAAACGTATCGCGTAGCGCCAAAGGCGGCCAGCGCGGATTCGTGAAAGCCTGACAGGATCAGTTTCTTCTTCCCCGGATAGCTGTTGATATCGCCGACAGCGAAAATCCCGGGCACGTTCGTTTCAAATTTCTCGGTGTCAACCCGCACCTGCCTGCGGTCGATGTCGAGCCCCCATTCGGCGATCGGTCCGAGCCTTGGCGACAATCCGAAGAACACCAGCAAATGATCGAGCGGCACCCGCCGTGTTACGCCATCGGCCGACGTGACGCGCACTTCGGTCATCCGCCCGTCGACGTCTTCGAAGCCGCCGATCTGACCGGTCAGCAGCTGCATTTCGTGCCGTTCGCAGTGCGCCTTCATCTTTGCCACCGAGGCGGGCGCGGCACGGAACTCCTCGCGCCGGTGAACCAGCACCACGCTGTCTGCCTTGCCGACGAAGTTCAACGCCCAGTCCAGCGCTGAGTCCCCGCCCCCTGCGATCACGAGAATCTTGCCGTGAAACTGCGCAGGATCCCGGACGCGATAATGAAGCTGCGTGCCGGCAAAGCGATCGATGCCTTCGACCTTCAGCGTGCGCGGCTGAAACGATCCGACACCACCGGCAACGATGACGACTTTCGAAAGAAAACACGTGCCCTTGCTGGTTTCGACGTAAAAGCGTCCGTCGTCCTGCTTCTGCACCGCGACAACTTCCTGCGCCAGATGGAACGTGGCGCCGAACGGCCGGATCTGGTTCAGCAGCGCGTCGGTCAGCTCCCTGCCGGTGCATACCGGTATTGCCGGAATGTCGTAGATCGGCTTGTCGGGATACAGCTCTGAGCATTGGCCGCCCGCTTCGGGCAGCGAATCGATCACGTGCGCCTTGATCTCAAGCAGTCCGAGCTCGAACACCTGAAACAAACCGACCGGACCGGCGCCGACGATCACCGCATCGGTTTCGATCGGGTTGCCGGCAGACGCGGTCGCGGCGATCAGTGATTGATTTTCGGATTTCATTGCTGGGTTGAAGATCTAGCGCGAACTCGCGCCAGCCCGGATTGTACGGACGCCGCAATCAGCGACGCGAATCCTCCGACCCCCATCGTGAAGCCTGCCTGATTTCCATGTCGCGCTTGACTTCGGCTTGAAGATCGCGCAACCGTGCATCGATTTCCGACATCGTATAAAAATCGCCGTCATTGACACGTCGTGCGATCTCGAGCTGTGCCAGCGCCGCCTGCGGCGCTCCCAGCAGGGCATACATCTCAGCGATCGACTGATGCTGAAGCGAGCGTCGATTCAAGGCGGCATACGCACGGCCCATTAGCCCGTGATACGCGGGTTGCGTTCGCTGAATCGCTTCCTGACTGCGCAGGAACTCGATGGCTGCCTGATGCTGATCCGTTTGATGCAGCACGTCCAGATAATGGCTTGCAGCCAGCGAAGAAAGCGGGAATCGTGTCGCGGCATCGGCGGCGAGCTTGACCGCCGCAGCGCGCTCACTTTCGTTGCGAGCCGCGAAGAAGTGAGCTTCGGCAACGATCTTGTCGAGCATCGGCGAAGGTGCCGCCGACAGCCGGCGCGCCATCAGCGCCGCCTGAACCGCGAGATCAGGCTGATTCAATTTGAGAGCTGCGGTGGCGATGCCATAGCGGGCCGCGACTTCCGACAGTGTGGTCTGGTTCTTCAGCTGCCCGTTGAAGTATTCGAGCGCGTCGCGCCAGCCCTGAGTCGACTTTTCCTGAAGCACCCGCAGGCGGGCGCGTATCAGCAGAAAGTCCAGGCTGTCGGCGCGCTGCCTGACGCGCAGATTGCGGGTCCGATTCTGCATATCGGAAATCCGCTCGACCGTCATCGGGTGAGTGCGCAGATACGCTGGCGCTGCGCTTTCGTAGAGGCGAGTACCGGACTGCAGGCGGCCGAAAAACGCCTCCATGCCGCGCGGGTCGAAACCGGCTTCTGTCAGCATCTGAAACCCTACACGATCCGACTCGCGCTCCGCTTCGCGGGAAAAATTCAGCTGCTGCTGGATCATCGCCGCCTGCGTGCCGACGATCGCTGCCTGTGCGATATCGCCACTCGACGAGCCGCCTGCGCGCGAAGCGAGCAGCGCCAGCAACAGCGCTCCAAGCGCAAGCGCTGCGGAGTCGCGCTGCTTGGCAATCATCCGGGCAATGTGCCGCTGCGTCACGTGGCCGATCTCGTGCGCCATCACGCCAGCCAGTTCCGATTCGCTTTGCGCTGCGATCACCAGGCCGGTGTGCATGCCGATGAATCCGCCCGGCAGGGCGAAGGCATTCAGCATGGGGTCGCGCACCCCGAAAAACACGAAGTCGAGCGAACTCGAGGGGCTTACGGCCACGAGCTGGTAACCAAGATAATTCAGATATTCCGAAGTCTCGGTATCGGACAGATAGCTCGGATCGCGCCGCACTTCAAGCATGATCTGCTCACCGAGGCGGCGCTCCACCGCCGGGGGAAGTACCTCGCTGCCCGCATCGCCCAGTGACGGCAGATCGATACTCTGACCTACGGCCGGCGCGTTCAGCGCGACGGCGGTCAGCAGGACGACGAGGAGGCGGAATGCGCGCACAGGAGACGCAAGTGAAGGGCGAGGATGGCTGGAGCAGTCCAAATGCATCGCGTTTTCGATTCGCTTTGTATGATAGCCAGATATGTGTTTCGTTCCACCGAAGACCGATGAAGCCGCTCACGCACTTTGACGCTGCCGGCCAGGCCCAGATGGTCGATGTCGGCGACAAGGAAGTCACTCATCGCGTCGCGGTGGCGGCCGGCAGGATCTCAATGCAGCCGGCAACCTTGGCGCTCGTCACATCGGGCAGCGCAAAGAAGGGGGACGTTCTCGGCGTCGCGCGCATTGCGGCGATACAGGGCGCAAAGCGCACATCGGATCTGATACCGCTATGCCATCCCTTGGCGATCACAAGAATCGCGGTCGACTTCGAGGCGCACCCGGCGTCGAGTTCGATCGAGTGCCGTGCACAAGTTGAAACGCACGGCCAGACAGGCGTGGAGATGGAAGCGCTGACGGCCGTGCAGATCGGTCTGCTGACGATCTACGACATGTGCAAGTCGGTTGATCGCGGCATGCTGATCGGCGACGTCAGACTCCTTGAGAAGCATGGCGGCAAGTCCGGCAGTTACGTGGCCGGCGCCTGATCGGGCGGCGTGCGGTTTTATTCTGCAGAGGAAGTCCACGCCACACTGGGTCTGGACGCACTGGCCGATTCGATTGCCCAGGCTTTCAGGAGCGAGACTGTTGCACCGTTGCGGCATGTCCATGCGGTGTCGGCCTCCGATTCGTTGCTGCTGATGCCGGCATGGCGCGCAGGTGAGAACGGCGCTATCGGCATCAAGCTGGTCACAGTGTTCCCGGGTAATCGTGGACACGCTACAACGGTCAACGCGCTTTACGTTCTGTTCGACCACGCCAGCGGCGAACCGTGCGCGGTGATCGACGGCGAAGCGCTCACTTTGCGCCGCACGGCAGCGGCGTCGTTGCTCGCGGCACGCTACCTGGCACCAAAAGACGCGGGCACGATCCTGATCGTCGGCACCGGTCGGCTGGCGCAGTTCATGGCGCGTGCGCATTGCGGCAGCCGCGACGTTTCACGTCTCCTCCTCTGGGGACGCAATCGCGAGCGTGCGCAGTCGCTCGCAACGGTGCTGCGCGACGAAGGTCTGCCGGCTGAAGCCGCTTCCGATCTCGAGCAGACGGTCGGCGAGTCGCAGATCATCACGTGCGCCACGACGGCCGCTGCGCCGATCGTGCTCGGAGCCTGGCTCAGGCCCGGAACGCATCTCGACCTGGTGGGCGCGTTCAAGCGCGGCATGCGCGAGGTCGACGACGCTTCGGTGGCTCGCTCGCAGGTCTATGTCGATACGTACGCAGGAACGCTGGCAGAGGCCGACGACATTATCGAGCCGCTCGCGCGCGGTGTGATCACGCGCGAGCAAGTGCTGGCGGAACTGGCCGGGCTCGTCACCGGAAAGGTTGCCGGCCGACGCAGCGACGCCGACATCACACTGTTCAAATCCGTCGGCACCGCAATCGAAGACCTGGCGGCTGCACAGTTGTTGGTGGGCGGGCGAGCGGCCTAGCCCGCCAGCATTTCGCGCGCATGCTTGCGCGTCGTATCCGTGATTTCCTGCCCACCCAACATGCGCGCAACTTCTTCGATGCGCTTTCTGCGATCCAGTTGAACCATCTGCGACATCGGCCGGCCATCAGCGCTGGTTTCCTTGGTCACGCTGAAGTGCTGGTCAGCGTGCGCGGCGACTTGCGGAAGGTGAGTGACGGCAAGTACCTGGCGGTTTTGTCCGAGACGTTTCAGCAGGCTGCCGACGGTATCGGCAACGGCACCTCCGATTCCGGCATCGACTTCGTCGAAGATCAACGTCGCCACCGGCGTAGCAGTGGCGGCGATCACTGAAATGGCAAGGCTGATGCGCGACAGCTCGCCGCCGGACGCCACGCGGGCCAGCGGTCTGGCGCTGACGCCGGCGTGAGCAGCGACCATGAACTCGACCTTGTCGGTACCCGATGCCGACGGTTCGGCTCCGTTCACGACGACTTCAAAGCGGCCGCCCGGCATGCTCAAGTCCTGCATCGCGCGCGTGACTTCGGCACTCATCTGCCGGGCTGCCTTCGCGCGACGCCTTGAAAGCGCGCCCGCCGACTGGCTGTAGGCGTCGAACGCGGCGGCTTCCGCTGCTTTTAATGCATCGAGGTCGCTTGCCGCGGACAACGCTACGAGCTTGGCCTTCGCATCCGCCAGCATCGCGTCTAGCGTTTCCGGCGTGGTTCTGAACTTGCGCGCCGCGGCAAACAGCGCCGACACCCGGGCATCGACTTCGGCCAGTCGCAGGGCATCGAGATCGGTCTTGTCCAGGTAGCGCGTCAGAGCGGCGACGGCCTCGTCGAGCTGGATCTGCGCGGTGTCGAGCAGCTCGATCACCGACAACAGTCGGTCATCGAACGGCGCGAGCTGAGTCAGCCGGGCATGAATCGACCCGATCTTCGACAAGGCGGATTGGTCGGCGTCGCTCAACACATCGATGGCGGTGCGCGCGCCTTCGAGCAAGGCGGCCGCATTCGACAGTCGCTTGTGCTCGGCTTGGACCGATTCCCACTCACCGCTCTGCGGTGCGAGTGCATCGAGTTCGTCGACGATCCAGCGCAGACGATCCTGCTCGGTCAGGGCGCTGGCGGCCATCGTCTCGGCTGCTTCGCGTGCGCGCTGGGCCGATCTCCATCCGGCGAATACTTGGGTGACCGCTTGCCGCTCCGACGCCATGCCGCCGTGGTCATCGAGCAAATGCAACTGCGCCGCCGGCCGCAGCAGGGATTGATGCGCGTGCTGTCCGTGCACGTCGACCAGGCTCTCCCCAAGTTCGCGCAACTGCGCCAGCGTGACCGGCGTGCCGTTGACGAAAGACCGGCTGCGCCCCGAGGCATCGATCGTGCGGCGGGTCAGTACCGAGCCGTCGCTGCCGCCCAGTTCGCTTGCGGCGAGCCAGTCACGGACGTGCTGACCCGGTTGAAATTCGGCCGAGATATCGGCACGCTGCGCGCCTTCCCGCACAACGTCGGCATCGCCACGCTCGCCGAGCGCCAGCAACAGGGCATCGATCAGGATCGACTTGCCGGCGCCGGTTTCGCCGGTCAGCACGGTGAAGCCGCGCGCAAAGTCGATCTCGAGCGACTCGACAATGACAAAGTTGCGGATCGACAGCGACAGAAGCATGAATCGATGCTAAGCGAACGGACGAGACATAATCAGGAAGCAGGTTTCACCTTTTCCTGCTACGCGCGGCTGTGTGGCTCGCTCGGCATCACGCTCCAGTGCAGTTTCTGCCGCAGCGTTGCAAAGAAGTTGTAGCCGACCGGATGCAGCAGCGTTGCCACATGCGCGCTGCGCTTGACTCGCACGACGTCGCCGGGCGCGAGTTGCTCGTACGACTGCATGTCGAAGTGCGCCATCGCATCGCGCTCGTCGGTGATTTCAATTTCAATGACGACATCGTCATTCAGAACGATGGGCCGGTTCGAAAGGGTCTGCGGCGCCACCGGCACCAGCAGCAAGCCGGCCAGCGAGGGATACAGGATCGGACCGTCGGCCGACAACGCATACGCAGTCGAGCCGGTCGGAGTGGCGACGATGACGGCGTCGGCGCGCTGGTTGTACATCGTGACGCCGTCGACCCGAGCCGTGTACTCGACCATGCCGCCGGTGACGCCGCGCGAGACGACGATGTCGTTCAGTGCCGCCGCATGAAAAGTGGACTTGCCAGCGCGCCGCACTTCGCCGTCCAGCAGGACGCGGCGGTCGGTTTCGTAGGCGCCGCGCAAGATCGGTGTCAGCGTTTCTGCCACCTGGTCCAGCGAAACGTCGGTCATGAATCCAAGGCGTCCATGGTTTATGCCGATCATTGGCACCTTGTGTGGCGCCAACTCGCGTGCAATGCCGAGCATCGTGCCGTCGCCTCCGAGCACGATGGCTACATCAGCCTGTCTGCCGATGGTGTGGACACTGTGGCCCGGAAATTCCTCCGCCGCGATATGGTCACGAGTCGCCGCATCGAACAGCACCTTGGCCCCGGTCGATTCCACAATTCGCGCGATCGCCAGCAGCGGTTCGCGGATATTTTCTGCGCGTGGCTTGCCAAACAGAGCGACGTTTCTGAACGCTTGGGGCATCGAATGATTATGCAGTACCGCGGCGCGGGCTTGCGTACACTTTGCCGAGGGAGTCCATGATGCTTGACGAGCGGGCACGCCAGCTACTGAAAACGTTGATCGAGCGGTATATCGCCGAAGGTCAGCCGATCGGCTCGCGTGCACTGTCGCGCATTTCGGGGCTCGAGTTGTCGCCGGCGACGATTCGCAACGTGATGGCGGATCTCGAGGAAATGGGCTTCGTTTCCAGCCCGCATACGTCGGCGGGCCGCGTGCCGACATCGCGCGGATACCGTCTTTTCGTCGATTCACTGCTAACCGCGATGCCGCTCGAGCACCAGCAGACGCAGATCATGCAAGGTCATCTGGAGATCGGCGACCCGGCACGCGCGATGCAATCGGCGGCGCACCTGTTGTCAAATCTGTCGCAGTTCGCCGGTGTCGTGCTGACCCCGCGTCGCACGTCGAGCTTCAAGCAGGTCGAGTTCGTGCGCCTGTCGGAGCGCCGTGTTCTGCTGATAATCGTCACCCCCGAGGGAGACGTGCAGAACCGCGTGCTGATCACTGACACCGCCTACGCACAGTCCCAGCTGGCCGAGGCAGCCAATATTCTGAACGAGCACTACGCCGGGCTTTCGTTCAACGATGCCCGCACCCGGCTGCATGCCGAGTTGCGCGAGCTCGGGGCGGATATCACGCATCTGTTG
>JBGTEW010000259.1:0-13740 GCA_041747615.1 Burkholderiaceae bacterium
GACGTTGCGCGTCAGCCCTTCGAGCGGCTTCGCCAGCGCGATCAGCTCCTGGTTCTCCTCGTCGGCGGCGACCGCATCGGCAAACGCCGGCTCATTCGCCAGCGCACGCTCGAGCGTCCACGGATCGGCCGGGTTGTGCGGAATCAGCTTCGACAGCTGGTCGCACTTCGTGTACGGCATATCGAGCACGCGGCCCGCATCACGCACCACGGCCTTCGCACCCAGCGTGCCGAAGGTGGCGATCTGCGACACCGCATCGTGCCCGTACTTGCGCTTGACGTAGTCGATCACACGATCGCGGTTGTCCTGGCAGAAATCGATGTCGAAGTCCGGCATCGACACCCGCTCCGGATTCAGGAAGCGCTCGAACAGCAGTCCGTACTGCAGCGGATCAAGATCGGTGATACGCAGCGAATAGGCGACCAGCGAACCCGCGCCCGAGCCGCGCCCCGGCCCGACCGGAATGCCGTGGCTCTTGGCCCAGTTGATGAAGTCGGCCACGATCAGGAAGTAGCCCGAGTAACCCATTTTCGCAATCGTCGACAGCTCCAGATCGAGCCGCGCCGCATACTCCGGCCCTCGCTCGACGCGCTGACGTTCATCCGCATAAAGCCTAGCCAGACGCTGCTCGAGTCCGTCGCATGCCAACGCGCGACAGTGATCGTCGAGCGTCACGCCAGCGGGCGTCGGAAAATTCGGCAGTCTGGCCGTACCCAGCTCGAGCCATAGATTGCAGCGCCGGGCGATCTGCACCGAATTCACGAGTGCCACCGGCACATCGGCAAACAGCTCGGCCATTTCCGCCTGCGTCTTGAAGTACTGCTCGGGCGTGTAGCGCCGGGGCCGGCGAGTGTCATTCAACGTCGTGCCCTCGGCAATGCAGACGCGCGCTTCGTGGGCGCGAAAATCGGCACGCTCCAGAAACTGGATCGGATGCGTCGCCACGACCGGCAGATTCAGCCGCGCGGCGAGTGCCAATGAGGCCTTGGTCTGCAAAGCATCGTGCGTGTTGCCGGTGCGCTGCAACTCAAGATAAAAGCGATCGGGAAACGCCGAAGCCAGGCGCTGCGCTGCGAGCGTCGCCGCTTCCGGCTTGCCGGCCAGCAGGCATGCGCCCACCGCGCCGTGGCGCGCGCCCGAAAGCGCAATCAATCCCTGCGCTTTCTTGCCCTGGTCTTCCTCGAACCACTCGACGCGCACCTCTGCCCGATTGCGATGCGGATTCTCCAGATAAGCGCGCGTGATCAGCTCGCACAGGTTTAAATAGCCGCGGCGATCCTGCACCAGCACCACCATGCGCGTGGGGCTATCGCGGTCACGGTCATTCGTGATCCACAGGTCACAGCCGATGATCGGTTTGACGCCGCGCCGGCGCGCGGAGGCGTAGAACCGAACCGCACCGAACAGATTGGCGCTGTCGGTGAGCGCCAGTGCGCCCTGCCCGTCTGCCGCCGCCTTGGCAGTGCCATCGTCGATGCGGACGATGCCGTCAACGACCGAGAATTCCGAATGCAGGCGAAGATGGACAAACTGGGTACTGCTCATCGATGCGATTTTGCCACTGCACTCCCGCCTTCACTGTGGATAACCGCGGCAATATGCGGTGGCGAGTGGAAGCTGGTGCATTTGATTGCCAAAACCCCGGAACAAGGGGGATTCCGGACTGCCCAAACCTTTCGTCAGCCCGCGCGAACGGTTATCGTTTGCTATGGCTTCCCTCACTGCCCCTTAGGGAGTTTCGAATGCTTCGTTTGATCCTCGCCGGTTGCCTGGCGGCTGCACCTTTGCTTGCGGCCGGGCAAATGATCTACAAGGTGCAGATGCCCGATGGCAGCGTGCTTTATTCGGACAGCGTGCCGGCGGGTGGCAAGGTTCTGGAAGAGCGCGAAGCGAAGAGCACACCAAGGATTACGTCGCTTCCGGGCAAATCGACCCCGGCCGCGACAACGCGGACTGGCGTTCCCTCCGGTACGACCGTTCGTCAGCTCGAACCTGAAGGCAAGCGCGCAGCACCGCCGCCGAATGTCGCGACTTCCGAACGCGAGCTGGCAGTTGCACGCAGAATGCTCGAGCTCGGCCGCGAACCGTTGCCTGGCGAGCGACGCGGGCTCGCGGGCGGAGGGAGCCGGTTGACTCCCGAGTACGAGTCGCGAATCGCCGGCCTCGAGCGCGGGGTGGCGGCGGCCGAAGCCAAGTTAAAGCAGGCGTACGAAGCGCGCTAGTCCTCTCGTCATCCACGTACCGCGCACGTGGAATTGATGCGCAAAACCCGCACTGTTTGTAGCCACTGCAGCAACCCGCTTCCTTACTCTGCGCGCATCGATGGAGATGGAAGCATTAATGAAGCAGCTACTTCTCGCCGTTCTTTTCCTCCCAACGATCGCGTTCGCACAGTCTGTCGTCGCGAAACAAGGTGACGGCTCAACGTGGGTGTTGTTTCCGGACACGATAGACGTCGGCGATACGCAGAAAGAAGGCGACCGAATCGTCAGCGCGCTGGTTGAGAAGCGCGACGCGCAAGGGCAATCGGTGCATCGCGCGCGGCAATACACGACGGGTTGCTACGTGCACGCGGATGGCCAGACCCGATGGGGATACTTCAGCACGAAAGACACCTGGACGTGGGGTGGTGCACTCGTCCATGACATCATCGCCACTCGGATCTGCCAGCACGCCTGGCGGCGCGTCGAGCCCGAAGCCGGAATTACAACGACCGAGCCACCGACTTCGGAAGGCCGGCGAGTTTGATCTATAGGATTGCTGGGCTGTCGCGCTTTGGCTAAACGCCAAAGCTTTCACCACAGCCGCAGTTCTGTCGCGCATTTGGATTGTCGAATCGCAAGCGCCTGGCCAAGCCTTCCTCAACGACATCAAGCGTCGTTCCCTGCAGATACGGCAGGCTGGCGGCATCCACAACGATTTGCACAACTCCGCTATCGAAGACCCTGTCCCCGTCACGAAGTGCGTCGACCGGATCGACGCGATAGCGGAAGCCTGAGCACCCGGCCGGCACGGCCGCGAGCCGCACCGCTACCGCGCCTGCATGCCTTGCGAGCTGTGCTGCAAGGTGTCTCGCCGCGCGGTCGCTCACGCGCACTGACAGATCGACCGCTCGAGCCGGCGCTTCGCTGTAAGGAATCTCTATAAGAAGCTCGCCTGTACCACTCACCTGGCACGCGAGGCGTCCACCGGGCACCGCTGCCCCCACCCGGTCAAGCAATTCGAGTTCTTCCTCGGTCGCCGGCGCAAAGCTCTCGAGCCCTTCGCGCACCACGACACGGCAGCTCGAACAGGCGAGTACGCCGCCGCAGTCATGCGCTATGTCGACACCCTCTGCCAGCAGTCTGGGCAGAAGCACGTCCCCTTCGTTTAAGCGCAGCGCGAGACTTTTCATGCTGATACGACCGCTTTGACCGGGCGCGGTTCCAAGGGTTGGCTTAGCGGCTGCAGGCCTCACTGTTGATCTGGATCAAATGTCTGCAGACACCGCCGGACGAAGTGAAATCGGGAATGGTACGCACCCGGCGTAAACGCGATACCGTAGGCAAAGATGAACGCCGGCAGTCCGCGTCCTGACGCAGCATCGGTACTTGCTATCAACGCCGGGTCGTCGACTATCCGGTTCGCGTTGTACGACGCCGGCGCCGCTACGCTCCGTGCACGCGGAAAGATCGAGCGGATCGGGTCGCACGACGCGACTCTCACAGCACAGAGCGTGGCCGGCCGCAATGCACCGGCCTGTGCAATCGATGGCATCGACTACGCAAGCGCCGCTGGCGCGCTGATCGATTGGCTTGATCAGCGGCGCCTGCTCCACTTTGCAAAGGCTGTTGGCCATCGAGTGGTCCACGGCGGCGCGCAGTACGGCTCACCAGAGCGCATCGATGACACTCTTCTACAGCGGCTGCGCACGATCAGCGATTACAGCCCCGAGCACCTTCCGTCAGCAATCGACCTTATCGAGCGGTTTCGGCAGCGCCTGCCTGACATTCCTCATGTTGCGTGTTTCGATACCGCGTTCCATCACGATATGCCACGCGTCGCGCGGCTTCTACCGATCCCGCGGCGCTTTGAGGCGAAAGGCATCCGTCGCTTCGGATTCCACGGTCTTTCTTATCAGTTTTTGATCGAAGAGCTTGAACGCGTTGCAGGCATCGACGCTGCGCGGGGGCGTGTCATCCTGGCTCATCTTGGCAATGGGTCGAGCCTTGCCGCACTACGGCACGGCAAGAGCGTGGACACATCGATGGCATTCACACCGGCCGGCGGGGTGCCGATGAGCACACGTTCGGGAGATCTTGACCCGGGTCTGGCGTGGTACTTCGCGCGCGCCGAGAACATCGGTACTGAGCAGTTTCATCACATGGTGAATCGCGAGTCCGGCCTGCTGGGCATATCCGAGACCAGCGCCGACATGCGCGACCTGCTTGCGCTCGAAGCCACCGATGTGCGGGCCGCTGAAGCTGTGGAGTTTTATTGCTACCAAATCGCGAAGTGCGTAGGCGCTTTTGCAGCTGCGCTCGGCGGTCTGGACACACTTGTATTCGCAGGCGGAATCGGTGAGAACGCGCCGGTGATCCGTCAACGCGTCTGCACTCGGCTCGAATTTCTCGGTGTCCGGATCGACCCGGGTCGCAACGCGTCGAACGACGGTGTGATCTCAAGCGACGGGTCAGCGGCCACGGTGCGCATGATCCGCACAGATGAAGAACTGATGATTGCGCGTGCCGCTCAGCGCCTGGCGATCCACGCCTGACGGCCGTCACAGAGGAACGATGCGATGACCCAACCGCTTTCTCTCGGCCTGCTCAAGAAGATCAATGCGTACTGGCGCGCTGCCAACTATCTGTCCGTCGGCCAGATCTATCTGCTCGACAACCCACTTCTAAGGAGGCCGCTCGCAATCGAGCACGTCAAGCCTCGGCTGCTGGGGCACTGGGGAACGACGCCAGGCCTGAATTTCATCTATGTGCATCTGAACCGCGTGATCAAGCAGTGCGACCTCGACATGATCTACGTGATCGGCCCCGGACATGGGGGCCCGGCAATCGTGGCGAATTGTTATCTCGAGGGCACGTACAGCGAGTTCTATCCGGAAGTCTCGCAGGACGAACGCGGGATGCAACGACTTTTCAAGCAGTTCTCGTTTCCAGGCGGCATTCCCAGTCATGTGGCGCCCGAAATCCCCGGCTCGATTCACGAAGGCGGCGAGCTTGGATACTCGCTGATGCACGCCTACGGCGCAGCGTTCGACAACCCGGATTTGATCGTCGCCTGCGTTGTTGGCGATGGTGAGGCAGAGACCGGCCCGCTGGCGGCGAGCTGGCACTCGAACAAGTTCCTGAATCCGGAGCGCGACGGCGCCGTCCTACCAATTCTTCATCTGAACGGCTACAAGATCGCGAGTGCCACCGTGCTCGCCCGCATCAGTCATGAAGAGCTCGACCAGCTATTGCGCGGCTATGGATACGAACCGCACTTTGTCGAAGGCGATCAGCCCGACGAGATGCACCATGCGATGGCGGCAACGCTGGATCGAGCGATCGAGCGTATCCAGAATATTCAACGAGCGGCGCGCTCGCACGGAGCAGCTAAGCGGCCGATGTGGCCGATGATCGTATTGCGGAGTCCGAAAGGCTGGACCGGTCCGAAAGAAGTGGACGGCCTGCAGACCGAAGGATCATGGCGCTCGCATCAGGTGCCGCTTGCAGGCCTGGCGGGCAATGCCGATCATCTCGGCATCCTCGAACGATGGCTGAAGAGCTACCACCCGGAGGAGCTATTTGACGCCGGCGGTGCGTTGATCCCGGAGCTCGCTGATCTGGCGCCGAAAGGTCGCCGCCGGATGGGCGCCAACCCGCATGCCAACGGCGGAGTCCTGCTGCATGATCTGAAGCTGCCCGATTTTCGCGAGTACGCCGTTGACGTCAAAGCACCGGGAGCCGTGAAGGCTGAAGCAACGCGCGTCACCGGCGCCTTCATCCGCGATGTCATGAAGCTGAACCTGGAGGCGCGCAACTTCCGTGTGTTCGGCCCCGACGAGACGGAGTCCAACCGTCTTGGCAGCGTGTTCGAAGTCACCGATCGCTGCTTTACCGGGGAACTGTTGCCGTCGGACACGCATATCTCACCGGATGGGCGAGTGATGGAAGTGTTGAGCGAGCACCTTTGCCAAGGCTGGCTCGAAGGCTATCTGCTAACCGGCCGGCACGGCTTCTTCTCGTGTTACGAGGCATTCATTCATGTCGTCGACTCGATGTTCAATCAGCACGCAAAATGGCTGAAAGTGACGCGCACGCTACCGTGGCGACGCCCGATCGCTTCGCTCAATTACCTGCTGACTTCGCACGTCTGGCGTCAGGATCACAACGGGTTCAGCCACCAGGACCCGGGCTTCATCGACCACGTGGTCAACAAGAAGGCAGACATCATTCGCGTGTATCTGCCACCCGATGCGAATACGCTTTTATCAGTCACCGATCACTGCCTGCGCAGCCGTCATTACGTCAACGTGATCGTCGCGGGCAAGCAACCGGCGCTGCAGTGGCTCGACATGGACGCAGCGGTGCGCCATTGCGCTGCCGGGGTCAGCATCTGGTCCTGGGCGGGCAACGATGATGGCCGCGAGCCCGATGTCGTCATGGCGTGCGCCGGCGACGTCCCCACGCTCGAGACGCTGGCTGCAGTGGCACTGCTGCGCCAGTACCTACCGGCGCTGAAGGTGCGCGTCGTCAACGTCGTCGATTTAATGGCGCTGCAGCCGCCGGGAGAGCATCCGCACGGCCTCAGCGACGCGGCCTTCGACCATCTCTTCACGACGGACAAGCCAATTATCTTCGCGTACCACGGATACCCGTGGCTAATCCACCGGCTGACGTATCGGCGTACCAATCACGGCAATCTGCACGTGCGCGGCTACAAGGAGGAAGGCACTACCACGACGCCATTCGACATGGCCGTGCTCAATGACATCGACCGCTTCCATCTGGTGCTGGATGTCATCGACCGCGTGCCCGGCCTTGCAGCCGATGCTGACAAACTCAAGCAATGGGTTCGCGACCGCCTGACTGACCACAAGCGCTACATCACGCACTACGGGCAGGACATGCCCGAGATTCTCGACTGGCGCTGGGGCGAAAGGTAGCCGTTAGGTCTGCCGAATAGCGCCGAGGCGTCGTTGACCTGATCAATTTGCGGGTTACACGATTCTCGAAAAGTGCCGTGCCGTCACGTCCTTTCGCAGATAGCGATCGAAGCACATGGCGACGGCGCGCACCAGCAATTTGCCCGGCGGCAAAACGCTGATCCAGTCGCGCGTGACGTCGACCAGGCCTTCGTTGACAAACGGCTTCAGCTGCGTCAGCTCCCGCGCGAAATAACGATCGAAGTTGATCAGGTTTGCTTCGGCGATCGCCTCCTTCGGTACCTCGAAGTGGCACATGATCGCCATGATGACCGCACGGCGCACGATGTCATCAGGCTCGAGGAACAGCCCGCGCATTGTCGGCAATCGGCCGTCGCCCAAACACTTGTAATACGTATCGAGTTCGCGCGCGTTCTGGGCGTAGGTCGGCCCAACCTTGCTGATCGCCGAAACACCCAGCCCGAACAGATCGGCGTCGGGGCGAGTGCTGTATCCCTGAAAATTGCGGTGGAGCCGCCCCTGACTCTGAGCTTGGGCCAGTTCATCGCTTGCCTTCGCAAAATGGTCCAATCCGATGTAGCGATATCCGGCCGCACTCAGGCGCGTGATCGCATCGAGCATGATGCGCATCTTCTCCGCCGGCGCGGGCAGCTCTGCAGTGTCGATTCGTCGCTGCGGCTTGAATCGCTCAGGCAGATGTGCGTAATGGAACAGAGCGATCCGTTCCGGCGATAGCACCAGCACCTTGTCGATTGTCCTGGCGAAGCTCGCCCGAGTTTGCCTGGGCAGGCCGTAGATCAAGTCGAGGCTGATCGACCGGATACCCGCCGCGCGCGCGGCCTCGATCGTGCTCTGCGTCAGTTCGAACCCCTGCAGCCGATTGACTGCCTGCTGAACGTCGGCATCGAAATCCTGAACGCCGACCGAAATACGATTACAGCCCAGCTCCGCCAGGGTGTTGATTTTTTCTGCAGGTGCCGACCGTGGGTCGATCTCCACGCTGAACTCCATGCGTGCGTCCGGAACGAAGCGTTTTGTCAGCAGTTCGACCAGACTTCGCAGTTCCTCGCTTGCAAGAAACGTCGGCGTGCCGCCTCCCAGATGGAGATGTCCGACCTGCCTCGGCCCGGACAGGACAGCCGAAACCAGATCAGCTTCGCGCTCAATGGCTTCCAGATAGCGTTCAGTGCGAGTGTGGTGTCTGGTGACGATCTTGTTGCAAGCGCAGTAGTAACAGACCGTATCGCAGAACGGCAGATGTACATACAGGGACAGCGGGCCCGCAGCCGCAGTTCGGGCGGCAAGCGCACTCGCGTGTGCAACCGCGTCGTGGGCTTCGACAAAGCGATCGGCAGTCGGGTACGACGTGTAGCGCGGCCCGGGCACGTCGAAACGCCGCAGCTGCGCCGGCGACGGTATTGCCACATCCTTGCACCAAGTCATTCCGTCAGCCTGACCATCCATACGAATCTGCTCCACTCCCTGTAGTATTCAGCTCCCGGCGCAGTCGGGGTTGATCAGCATCAAGGAAGTTTCGCGCCGGAGGCATTCGCCATGGATGTTTCAACGTTTTCCGCTTCGAACCTCAAGGTGGCTTGCGCCAATTGCAATTTGCGCGAGTTGTGCCTGCCTGTTGGCCTTTCGATAGGCGATCTCGACAAGGTGGAAGAGCTCGTAGCGTTGCGCCGCAAGGTGAAGCGCGGCGAGGCTCTATTCCGCACCAGTGATCCTTTCGAATCGCTGTACGCGGTCCGGGTCGGATTTCTGAAGAGCACGGTGGTGACGGGCGACGGCCGCGAGCAGGTCACCGGCTTTCATATGGCGGGCGAAATCGTCGGGCTCGACGGCATCAGCACTGCGAGGCACGCATGCGACACGACGGCGCTGGAAGATACTGAAGTCTGCGTGATTCCTTACCCCCGCATCGACGACATCGCGGCGCGGGTCCCCGCACTTCGCGGTCATTTTCATCGTGTGATGAGTCGCGAAATCGTGCGTGAACATGGAGTCATGCTTGTCCTTGGAACGATGATGGCCGAGGAGCGGATGGTGACCTTCCTGCTCAACCTATCGCAGCGCTTTGAAGCGCGCGGCTATTCGACCAGCGAATTCGTGTTGCGGATGACTCGCGCCGAAATCGGCAGCTATCTGGGGTTGAAGCTGGAAACGGTCAGCCGCGTGTTGTCGCGCTTCGTCAGGGACGGCTTGCTCGAAGTCGATCAGAAGCGGATACGTATCGTTGATGCTGACGGTTTGCGCGCAATGGTGCCCGGTCAGGAATGCTCAACCAGGAAGACGGCACAGCCGCACAGCTGAGCGCAGTTATTCGTCGAGCGGCGCGCCAAGGCCTAGCGGCGCGGGCACCAGCATGACGATGCGACTGAACAGCTCGTCGTGACCGCTGGCGGGTGAGGCGCCGGCAAGCGGATCACGATGCGATGCGAACGCCGCCTCGATCTCGGCCCAGTCCTGGGTGCTTAGCACGCGCCGAGCCAGCGGCATCACCTCACGTTCTTCCTTCCGCATGTGTTCGCGGTAGGACCGGACGTAATGGTCCACAGCGGCGGAAAAGGGCGCGAACTCGTTGCCTCCATGCTCTTCATACCGCACGAACGCCTGCTCGAGTTCGCGGATCGCGCGTTCCCCCATTTCATGCTCGCAGGCGAGTTCATCAAGGATCGCATCGGCGTTGTCGGTGCGCCGCCGGATGCGTGGAAACAGCACAGCCTCCTCTTTCCAGTGGTGCTCGCGTTCAGTAAACACGTCGAGGTAATAGAGCATGGCGCGGAAAACCTTGGGATCAATGTGTTTTCCATGCTCGCGCACTTCGCGCACCAATTCGGACATCGCGTGCAGCACTGCTGCAAGCGAACTGTGTTCCTCGTAAAGCTGCGCGAGCGGTCCCGTCATTGGTCAGCCCTCCATCTTCCAAGCAGAACACGAACGCGACTGACCCGAATTGACGTGTGTCAAAGCCATGACGATTGACACCGGTCAAGTTGTCTTCCCGCAGAGTGTTCAGAATCGACGCAGCCGTACAACGATCGAGGAAAGACCTTGAGCCAGGAACGCAGGAATCGAAGTACTCAGATCGACGAGCCGCTGGCCAGATGGCACGCGGACCACCGCAACTTCGCAAGAGTGCTAGATCTGGTCGAACAGCAGGTCGATGCTTTTCATGCGGGCAAGCGACTGGACTATCAGCTGTTGCGCCTGACCGTCGACTACCTTCGCCACTATCCCGACCGCTTCCATCACCCGCGCGAAGATGTGGCGTTCAAACGGCTCGTTCAGCGCGATCCGCAGTTGCAGCTGCAGATCGCACGTCGCATACAGGAACATGCGGTGATCGCGGATACCGGCGAGAAGCTCCTTGATTGTTTGAACCAGATCATCGCCGGCGCTGTGATCGAGCGTGCAGCGCTGGAAACAGCAGCCGCCACCTACCTCGTCTACTACCGGCACCACCTTGCGGCCGAGGAGCGGCAGGTCATCCCGCGCGCCGTGCAGCTTCTGACAGCCGACGATTGGGGGGCGGTGAGCGCCATTGTGGCCGAGCCCGATCCGTTGTTCGGCACTGAGTTCGATGCGCGCTATAACGAACTGCGCCGCCAGCTCGAGCACGTCACTCTGCGGGTTCGGAAGGGATCGGAATGACGTGCTAAGCGATCGATCGCCGCCGCTGGCTGCGCCGCCGGCCGGCTTCGCGCTCTGGCAGCTCGGGTTTCGTCCGTTCTATCTGCTCGCAAGCTTTTTCAGTGCGATCAGTGTGCTGATATGGGCCGCTCAATACTCCGGTTGGCTGCCCGTAGCGTTCATGGGTGGAGCCGCATGGCATGCGCACGAAATGCTGTTTGGCTACACGACCGCAGTCGTGGCCGGTTTTCTGCTAACCGCTGTGCGCAACTGGACCAACCAGCCGACAGCGAGCGGGCCGTCGCTGATGGCCCTGGTGGCGCTTTGGGTCTGCGGCCGGGTGCTGGTTCTGACTCCATTCGATGTCGCAGCAGCCATCGTGAACACGGCCTTTCCCTTCGCGGTCGCAATCGCCATTGGTGTTCCGTTGGTTAAAGCGCGCAATGTCCGCAACTATTTCTTCATCGGACTGTTGATGCTGATCGGCGTGCTGGTATTGATGGTGCACCTGGGGCTGCAGCAGCGCTTCGAATCTTCCCCTCAGTTTGGCTTGCAGCTCGCGCTCGACGTCGTGTTGTTCATCATGGTGCTGATGGGCGGGCGCGTGATTCCGATGTTCACCAACAACGCGATAGCGGGAGCTCGGGCAACGCGCCATGCGCTGCTGGAAAAGCTCGCGCTGGGCAGCGTGATGCTGCTGTTCGTGTCAGACCTCTTGCAACTGCATCCGACAGTCCTCGGCATGGTGGCCCTGATCAGTGCGCTCGCACACGCAGCTCGCCTTTACCTATGGCGACCATGGCGCACCACCGCTGCGCCGCTGGTGTGGATACTGCACGCGGCCTATGCGTGGATCGTAGTGCACCTGGCGCTGCGCGGCTTGGCGGGGCTCGAACTGCTGGCCGGATCTTTCGCCGTTCATGCGTTGACGGTGGGCGGGATTGGCGGCTTGACCCTGGGCATGATGACGCGCACCGCTCGCGGCCATACCGGGCGGCCGTTGCAGGCCGACACATACGAGATCGCCATGTATCTGTTGGTGCAGGTGGCGGCAATCGTGCGCGTCTTCGCGCCGATGGCGGTTTCTGGACTTTATCTGGCGAGCATCCAGCTATCAGGCTTGCTATGGGCCACAGCGTTCGGCCTGTACGTAGTGCGCTACTGGCCGGTGTTGTCGCAGCCGCGGCTCGACGGCAAGCCGGGATAACCGGCGCGTTGCCGTCGGCTTCACGCGTAGTCCGCTGCCTTGGATATAGTCGGCGCCTGACACGCAAGACTGATCCGCACGACACTTGGTTCGTCGCTGGCGACCTTTTCAAACCCGATTTCGCGCGCGAGCGCCAGCATTCGGACGGCGACGTTGGTTGCAAGGACGTCGCCGACCACCTCACCGATGCCGCGCGTGCGGCAGTAGCGAACGATCTTGTCCATCAGCAAGCCGCCGAGGCCCCTGCCCTGCATGTCGGAGCGAACCAGGATCGCAAATTCGGCGCGTGCACCGTCGGGGTCGCATGACGTCGCAACTGTGGAAATCGCCATTACGGCTATGCGTTGGTACGCACACCGAATCCGATGCGATTGGCGTGCGATCAAGGACGGTGTCTATTCCGCGCGCAGCGATTCGACCGGATCGAGCAGTGACGCGCGCCGTGCTGGAAGAACGCCGGCGAGCAACCCGATCACCGCGGACAGCGCAACCGCCAGCGCCGCATAGACCAGCGGCGTATGGACCGGCAATGCGGGAAACACAGTGTGAAGTAGCTGCGCCAGCCCGAAGCCAAGCGCCAGACCGGCAGCGCCGCCTAGCACGGCAAGGACTACGGCTTCGCCGAGAAACAGTCTTAGGATAGAGCTTCGTCGCGCGCCCAGCGCGAGCATCAGGCCGACTTCGCTGGTGCGCTCGGCGACTGCGATCGTCATGATCGTGACGATGCCGACACCGCCCACCAGCAGCGAGATGCTGCCAAGCGCGCCGACCGCCATCGTCAGGATGTCCAGAATGTTGCCAAGCGTGCGCAACATGTCTTCCTGCGTGGTGATGGTGAAGTCCTCGCGGCCGTGACGTGCAGCGAGCACGGCTTTCGTCCGCTCGGCCATCATCTGTGCCGAAGCGCCTTCCTCGTACGACAGGAGAATTTCGGTGAGCCCGTCCTTGTTGAAGAGCTCGAGCGCGCGCGCCGCAGGAATGAATGCGGTGTCGTCCAGATCGATTCCGAGAAACTGTCCTTTCGACTCGAGCACGCCCACCACGCGGAACCGCAGCGTTCCGATGCGCACGCGTGCTCCGAGCGGGTTGGCGGTACCGAAGAGCTCGTCTTTCAGCTTGCTACCGAGGACGACGAACGGCCGTGCGCTCTCCCATTCTTCGTTCGGCAGGAACTGGCCGCTCTTCACGGTCATATTGAATACCTGCAGCGTCGCCTGACTCACGCCGTAGATCGTCGTGCGTCGCAGTCGGCCGTTGCCTGCGACCTCGGAGTTGCCCCACACGGTCGGTGCGACACCGATCACCTGTGGCACCTTCTGCAGCGCGCGCGCATCGTCGAAGGTCAGCGGCCGCACCGCAGTCGGCAATCCGCTTGGCGGTCCGCCGGCGGTCTTTACTCTGCCCGGCACTACCCCGACCACGTTGGTGCCGAACTGCGAAAACTCCGCCAGCACGAAGCGGTGGATGCCTTCACCGATCGAGGTCAGCAAAATCACCGCGGCGATTCCGACCGCGATGCCGAGCAGCGTCAGAAAGCTGCGCATGCCTTGCGCGGTGATCGCGCGCAGTGCAAAGAAGATGGCGTCGCGCAGGATCATCGCTTCGCCAGCGCCAGCACAGGGTCGAGTCGCGCCGCACGGCGCGCCGGCAGCACGCAGAAAGTCAGTCCCGTGACGAGCGCGGTGCCCAACGCTGCCAGTACAGCCCATTCGGGCGGATACGCAGGCAAGGTCGGATACACCGCGCGAATGAT
>JBGTEW010000260.1:0-1905 GCA_041747615.1 Burkholderiaceae bacterium
CAAGGCTGGTGCAGGTAGCCGGCGACGCGCGCGCCATCGAGGAGCTCGAGCGTCTGCTGTCGATATTGGCGAACGAGGCCGATCTGCTCGACAACGAGTCACTCAAGCAGAACGCAACGCGCGCAACCCATTTGTTGAACCAGCTGAAGGACACGCATCGACGAGAGGATGCCGCCGAACTCGAGCAATTGCTGGCGCCGGTGCGCACTGCTGCGCCCGAGCCCACTGCACCGCTACCTGCGTCCGAGGCTGCCGCCGATAGCGAGCTGCGGCAGATTTTTGTGGAAGAAGCACGCGACGTTCTCGACAGCATTCTTGAACAACTCGACGTGCTGCGCGCGACGCGCGACGACCAGGCCACGCTGACCACCATCCGGCGCGCATTTCATACGCTCAAAGGCTCGAGCCGCATGGTCGGCTTCAAGACGGTCGGCGAAGGCGCGTGGGCAGTGGAGCAATGTTTCAACCTGTGGCTTGCACAGGAGCGCGTGGCCAGCGAGGATCTGCTCGATCTGGCCGATGGCGCGCAGCGCATCATCCGCGAATGGATCAACCAGATCGCACGCGATCCTGCGGCAGAGCCGGATCCGACTCCTCTGGTACGCGCCGCCCAGACGGTGCGCGAAGGCGGCGCCTTCGAATACGCCCACACATTGCCGGGGACGCCAGCGGTCCCAAAGTCTGACGGCAGCGCGCCGGCAGCGGTCATCGACGCGCTGCCCGCAAACCCGGATGTCGAGGCCGTCGCGGTTGATGAAACGATCACCGCCGAACCGGCACCCGATGCCACTGACGCCGGCGCCGAAGACGTAGCGGCAGCGTCAGACGAGGTGCCGGCTGTCACAGCGACAGAGCCCGGCGAAGAGATCAAGCGCGTCGGTCCGCTCGAAATCAGTCACGGGCTGTATTCGATCTTTCTGACTGAGGCAGACGAATGCATTCGCGTGCTTGCCAACGATATCGCCGAATGGCGCTATGAGCCGGCGCGTGCGGTGACACCCAATATTGTTCGGCGCGCGCATTCACTGTCGGGCATTTCGAAGACGGTGGGGCTGGCGCCCGTGGTTGCGATTGCCGAGCCGCTCGATGACCTGATGCGCACCTTGGCCGTGCACGGTCAGCGACATCTGGCGCTGACTCCGTCGCAGTTCGACACGCTTGAACGGGCGACCGATCGGGTGCGCGGCATGCTTCATCAGTTCGCCGCCGGCCTATATCCCGACGAAGCGCCGCTCGATGCGGGCGCCCTGCATGACCTGGTCTCGGTCGTCCGGGCGCATAGCGCGCTGCATGACGACGCGCACGCAGGCGCGCTGCATCTGGTCCCCTCTGATCATGCAGCCGGCGAGGAGGCAGAGCCGCCGGTCGAGCTCGATCGTGCCAGAGCGCACGAGGAAACGCTCGAAGGCGGAACCGCCGCCGACTACGAACTGGTCGTCGACGAAGAGTTCACCGAGGAACCGCGAGTGCCCGTGATGGCGGTAACCGAAGACGAACTGATCGGCGATCCGGCGAATGAACCTGCGGCCACACAGGACGCCGAGCAACCTGCAGTCTCTCGGTTGCGCGACGAGCTCGACGTCGAGCTGCTCGAAGTATTCTTGACCGAGGCGGCAGAGCTGCTGCCCTCAGTGGCGACCAATCTTCGCGGCCTCGCCAGCAATCCAAACGACGGCGAGTTGGCGCGCGACCTGATGCGCAAGCTGCACACCGTAAAGGGAAGTGCGCGCATGGCCGGCGCTATGCGCCTCGGCGAAGCCGTGCATGAAATGGAAACGCGGATGGAAGCGGCGATGCAGCTCGCCGATATCCCGCCGATCATCATTGACGATCTGCACACGCAGTACGACCACGCGATGGCGCTGTACGACGAGCTGACCCATCCGGGGGCAGCGAGTGCACAGC